>JBHWRK010000001.1:0-9705 GCA_043426715.1 Trueperella sp.
AAACTTCTCCCGAACGGAATCCATAGCGGCTTCAGCTTTGCCGCGCCGGCCGTCGTCCTCAATCGAAAGCTGAATCCCGTCGGCAGGATTCGCGAGATTTTCAACCTTAACTCCCAAGAGCCGGATGCCGCCATGTGGAATCGTCACACCATCAAAGAGTCGGCGCGATGCCACGTAGATGTCGTGAGCAAGGTCCGTCGGGCCGCCGAGTGTGATGGACCTTGAGATGGTAGAAAAGTCGGCCGCCGAGCGTACCTTGATCCCGATCGTCCACGAGACGAAATCGTTGAGCCGAAGACGGCGTGCCACATCGTCACATAGATGGAGGAGTATGCGCTCCGCTTCGTCGCGAGACGATATCGGCTCAAAGAACGTCTGTTCGCGACTAATCGACTTTTCGACAGTATGAGGAGTCACGCCGCGCGGATCGTGACCCATCGCGAGCGCATGCAGGTGAGTCCCTGAGGCATCACCGAGGAGGCGGCGCAGGCGATGTTCGCCCAATGCCGCGAGGTCCCCGACTGTCTTAATGCCCTTCCGTTCTAGCTTCTCTCGCGAGACCGGGCCCACTCCCCACAGTGCGCCAACGGGAAGACTGTGGAGGAACTGCAAAGTCTGGTCGTGCGGAATGAGAAGCAAACCATCAGGTTTTGCGTGAGCGGATGCAATCTTAGCCACGTGTTTCGTGGACGCGATACCGATCGACGCCGGCACGTTTTCCTTGTCCCTAATTGTGCGCCGAATGTGCTGGGCGATCTCAACGGGCGAGCCGAAGATCTTCCGGGCGCCTGTGACGTCAAGGAAAGCCTCGTCCACTGAGACAGGTTCAACGAGTGGAGTGACATCCTCGAGGATGTCCATAATGCGCTTTGAGACTTTGCCGTACAAGCCGTGGCTGGTGGGCAAAATGATGAGGTGCGGGCACAGGCGCTTGGCTTGGGCAACGGGCATCGCGGAATTCACGCCGTATTTTCGCGCCTCGTACGACGCCGCGGCGATGACACCCCGGTCTTGACCTCCCACCGCAAGCGGTTTGCCAATGAGATCCGGCCGAGTCAGAAGTTCGACGGAGACAAAGAAGGCATCCATATCGACGTGCAGGATATTTGTCTGGGAGTCGTCACTCCCCCAATCCTTCTTGGCATTAGCGCTTCGCGGGCCTCTCGACATGGTTCCTCCTTCCGTCAATCAAGCTTACGCGGTAGGTCCGACGTTGAACGGGTTAGACTGGGGGCATGGCTCGTCAGAAATCTGATCTACCTCTCTCTGTCCGAACCTCGATGTCGAACATTGAATTGGTCCGAACCGGAAATCTTCTCACCATGTATGTGGACAACGTGGAATCCTCAGCCGTCGACCTCGATGACCCCACCTACATCGAATTCGAGTACATGCAGCACATCCAGATCGCGGCGAACGCGATGTTTGACGAGGGCATGCCGTTGCGGGTTTTGCATCTTGGCGCTGCCGGATGTGCACTGGCCCGGACGATCGAGGCGAACCGACCCAACTCTCGCCAACTCGCCATCGAAATTGATGCTGAAATGGCCACTCTCGTCCGAGAGTGGATCGATCTGCCTTCTGCTCCACGGTTGCGCATTCGTGCTGAGGACGCGCGCGTCACGCTGGATACCAATAAGGGCTCGTGGCATCTCATCGTTCGCGACACCTTTGCCGCTGGACGGATCCCGCTTCACATGGCAACTGTCGAAGCACACGCGCGAGCGGCGAACCTTCTGACCGACGATGGACTCTACTGTCTGAACATTGCCGGTGAAGCAGGCCTAGCTCCCGTCTACCGTGAGGTCCGCGCGCTGCGCGAATCGTTCGAGCACATCGCCGCGATCTCTGATCCAGCCATTGTCAAGGGACGACGATTCGGCAACGTCATCTTGCTTGCCGCACACCGCCCGATTCCCCTGGACGAAATCGCAACCCACGTTCGTCGCCTACCGCTACCCACCGTTGTCGTTGGACAAACTCGTCTCGAAGAAGCCGCGATCGGGGCGCGCCTCATCTACGATCGCGACGTTAATTGGCCGCGAGAAAAAGATGGCGAACCGATCAGCTAACGATCGCGGGCCGTGGCCGCTCGCGTCTCCAATCGCGGCTGGTAACGCGCGATCACGTCTCGTAGTGGAGTGACCGTAACACCACGGGCAGCATCGCGTTTGCGTACCTTGCGGCGGTACACCTCGAGCATGATCATTCCGATCACCCATGCGATGAGCTGGGTAGACATCGCCAGCTTGAAATCCGCAGCGGCGAGTGGCGCTCCTTGCGAGGACCAGTCGAGAACGACACCGATGATCCATGCCGTGAATAGTGAGGCGATGAAACCGCCCATATTAATGAGCCCATTAGCCGCTCCTAGGCGACGAGACGGAATATCCGTGCGCGCGTAATCGAACCCGATACTCGATGCGGGCCCGGAAGCTGCAAGAACGATGAGAAGCACGATTGTGAGCCACAACGGCGATGGTGCAGGCAAGAGGAGCACCACCGCCCACGTGATGGCCACGATGACCGCCGTGACATTGACAAACCAGATCCGACGGATCGGAAAGCGAGCCGTTAGTTCACCAACGATCGGCCCGAAGACGATGCCGGAGACCGTCACGACGAGCAAAATCGCGGACGACGACGCCACACTCATCCCCTGATGAATCTGCAGGAACGGAACTCCCCACAGCAATAGGAACACTGTTTGCGGGAAGTTACCGATCCAGTGCGTCCAAAAACCAAGCCACGGCGCGGGTTCGCGAAAAGTATGGGACACCGTCATGTCCTCGACATCGGTGACGGTGGACGAGAGCTGGCGGGCAACATCCTCATCGTCTTCTTCAATATGGGTGAACGTCCAGTCGTCGGGAGTGTCACGGATGAAGCCAAAGGCCAGCCCTGAGATCACAAAGCCGACGATGGCAAGTCCGCCAAAAGATGGTGCCCATCCGACGTTGGCAAGCATGAAGGCAAACGGGACCGAGGAAATGAACTGGCCGAGTCCCCCGACGATGCCTGTCAACTGAGTGAACAGCGGCGAGCGCCGCGCAGAGAACCAGGAGGGAACGATCCGGATGGCCGCAGTGAACGCTGTGGCATCTCCAAGGCCTATGAAGACTCTCGCCGCAAGTGCGAGGCCAAGAGTGTCGGCGAAAGCCATGCCAATCTGCCCCGCGGCAAGAATAATTGCACCGGTGCCAAGCACCATGCGCGGACCAAACCTGTCGAGAGTTAAGCCAACTGGAATCTGAGCGGCGGCATATACGCCCACCTGGATCACCGTAAAAAGCGAGAGTGTGGCAGCACTGATCTCAAACCGGTCAATTGCCTCTAATCCGGCGACGCCGAATGAAGTACGCCCCGCCACGGCCACCGCGTAAACGGCTACGGCCATAAGCCAGACGAACGTTGCCACTTTGTGGCGAGCCATTATCCCTCTGTTTCTTCTGTGTCTTCTTCAGTATCCGGTGACGGGGCGACGGGTGGGGTTTCTTCCACTGGCTCTTCACGGATGGGTGTTGGCGTCCCGTTGCGCAGATCTCGTCCAATGCGGCGCAGGTCGTCCGAGTAGTGCGGTTCCTGTTTAGGCTTCTGGACGCGGTCGAGCGGCGAGGAGTCGTGGCTGGCGAGGAACTGTTCGACGGCGTCGCCAATTTCCTCCGACGACGGGATGACCGGCACCGTTTCCTCATTCGTGACGAATCCGAGTTCCGATTCGTCGTAGTCCTGCTCAAGTTTCTTCACAAGCTCGGCAAAGTCCGTACCGTCCACCCGGAGCTCAGCGATAGCTTTTTGCTGGTTATCCTCTAGCTGCTCGAGGTCTCCAAGCGGGAACGTCGGACCGCCGCGCGCAGCGAGCATTTTAATAGCCGCGAGCGCGCCGGCAAAGAAGGGACTGTCGCCTCGCACCAAATAGAATGGCACGCGCACGCGAATGTTAATCACTTCTATACCAGCCTGACCGGCAAGATGCTCGAAGACATCCGAGAGTTCCGCATAGTGCTCCGCGAAGCCTTCAACGACGGGATGTTCGCCGGCAGTTTCGGTGGACCGAATGAGCATGTCGACGGGGCGAGTGTGCGGGACCGGAGCGGGCATGGCCGCAAACGAGTACACGGTCTGTACGCCAAACTTTTGGATAATGTCAATGATCGTCTCGGCTACTTCGCGCCACCTGAAGTCCGGCTCCTGGCCGGTGAGGTAGAGAAAGTTCTCGCCTTGCACGTCGGTGACAAGCGCAAGGCGGACCTCTGGCATGGTGAGTCCGACAATTCGACCGTCCGCATAGCTGACGATTGGGCGTTGAGCACGGTAGTCAAAGATCGCATCTGAATCGAAGCGTCCGATTGGTTCGTCATCGAGATTCTGGATGGTGGCGTTAATTGCTTGGGCCGTATCGCCTGCGTCGATCAAGGGGTCGACGAGATTGATCACGAGCGTGCGAACCTGCAAACCTCTTGTGACCTCATCGAGTGTGAAAAATTCAGCCAAGAAAACCCTCCGTTCCCTACAGTGTCATAACGCCTAGGAGATGGCTAACTATTCCGCCCGTTATGCGGCTCACGCTCCCAATACGTTACCCTGACCACGCAGCGTGCATCCCGGTTGCAGATCGGGAATAATTGAATGTCACATTCTACGACCGGGAGCATGAGTGCACACAGAAGGATCCGCTATCGAGCGGGCTATTGCCGAAGAACAGGTCTTCGTCGATGAGGTGTATCGCGCCCTCGATAGGCAACGCGAGTACTACACCGAACGGCTGTCGCGCGTGCGCGCACAGGGCGGCGGCGGCACGCCGGGCGCTGTATCCGAGCGTGATTCGTTCGCCACGCACTACGAAGACAATCTCATTCGGCTGCGCAACGTGGAAAACCGTCTTGTTATGGGCAGGCTTGATCACAGGACCGGGCAGGTCACACACATCGGACGCATGACCCTCCGAGATGACGATCAGGCCATCTTACTGACCGACTGGCGTGCCCCACAGTCCGAGCCGTTTTACCAGGCGACGGCGGCCCAGCCAGCAGGTATCGTGCGCCGCCGCCACATCCAAACACGCTTCCGCGACGTTACAGGCGTGGAAGACGAACTGCTCTCCCAAGAAGCCGCCGAATCTTCCGAGCTTAACCTCACTGGAGAAGGCGCACTCATGGCGGCCATGAGCGAAGCACGCGATGGTCGCATGGGCGACATCGTCGCCACGATCCAAGCTGAACAAGATCGCATTATCCGCGCGGACGCCTCTGGAATACTGGTCGTACAAGGCGGACCTGGTACGGGTAAGACGGCTGTCGCACTACACCGTGCCGCTTACCTTTTGTACACGCACCGCGATCGACTCTCCCGTTCGGGCGTTCTCATCATCGGCCCCTCCCCTGTCTTCCTAAGCTACATCGACCAGGTTCTGCCGTCTCTGGGTGAATCCGACGTCGTCTCAACGACCATCGAGAATCTTGTTCCCGGAATCGTTGTAACAGCAACCGACTCCACCGAGGTGGCCGAGATCAAGGGGCGACAGATTTGGGCCGAGTTTGCCAAACGAGCCGTGCGTCGCATCGTCCAAAAGCCGCTCCGCGATGCCGTGTCGTTCTCGATAAACGGCAAAAAGGTAACCCTGACGCCAGAAATGGTCGAGGACGCCCAGCGCCGCGCTCGCCGATCTGGAAAGCCACACAATCAGGCTCGCGATATATACGCACGTCGCCTCGTCCTTTCCCTCGCCGAACAGCTCGCCGGGGCTTTCGACACCACCGTGGAGGATTCCGATTGGCTCATTTCTGACGTGGCAGGATCTATCGATGCCCGCCGCGAAATTAATCTCCACTGGATGCCCACCTCAGCCAGCACACTGCTCGAGCGCATTTACCACTGGCCCGAGTTGCTTGAGCGCATCGCCCCCGAATTGGACGATGACGAACGATCTCTTTTACGCCGCGAGCGCGGCTCTGGTTTCACTGCGGCAGATGTTCCGATCATTGACGAACTTGCAGATCACCTCGGAGAGTTTTCCTCGGACGCCGAGCGTCGCAAACAAGCATCCAAGGATGCTGAAAATCGCCAGCTGTCCGACTACGTCTCGCAGACCATGGATGCCATGGGCCTGGGAGGCGGAATTGTCAACACCGAAATGATGACCCGGCGAGTCTCACAGTCGCATTCCGCTGAAACGCTCGCCGAACGAGCCGCTACCGATCGTTCGTGGACCTACGGGCACGTCGTCGTCGACGAAGCTCAGGAACTTTCGCCCATGCAATGGCGGATGGTCGCTCGGCGAAACCCGTCGAAGTCCATGACGATCGTCGGTGATCTCGATCAGCGGCCCCCTGGCGCACCTACGGGCGGTTGGGACGAAGCACTCGGTGCGCTGTCAGGTTTTCATCGCGTGGATGAGCTGACAATCTCATACCGTACGCCAGCGATGGTTCTCGACACGGCGCGCGAGGCTATGGAGGCTGCCGGATACGAGGTCGGTCGGATGCGTCCAGCGCGCGACCTCGACGATGCGTACACGGTCACTCAGGGTGGCGAGGCCGAGCTCGTCGAAATTGTGGAAGCAGCGGCCCGCGAACTCGATGATGATTTCGGAGCTGGCCGAGGCTCAATCGGCGTCATCACCTCTCGCAGCCTGCATGGATCTGTGGGCGAAGCTCTTGAGCGAGCTGCTGATCTCAGTGACTGGACGCTCGATCGCACGGGTTCTGAAATTTCGGCAAGAATACATGTGTCGACTGCGAGAATGTCGAAAGGCCTAGAGTACGACGTCGTCGTGCTCGTGGAACCGAAAGACGTTCTGTCGGACGGGCCTGGCGATTTGTACGTGGCAATGACACGGCCGACTCGCCGCCTTCACGTCCTGTATCGTAGCGATCTGCCCGAGGGTTTATAGAAAAGAGTGATGACGTGGCCCGAATCCTGCTCCTTGAAAGTCCACACGCGATTGCCGATGACGTCTTTGGACGATATGGCGTTGAGGTTGTACGCGTGCCGGGTTCGCTCGAGGAAGACGAACTTATCGAAGCCCTTCAGGGTTTCGACATGCTGGGTATTCGGTCCAAGACCAGCGTGACCCGCGACGTCATCGAAGCCTGCCCCCAACTCGCAGCCATCGGCGCATTTTGTATAGGCACGAATCAGGTTGATCTTGAGGCCGCGTCCGACCACGGCATTGCAGTGTTTAATGCTCCGTATTCCAATACGCGCTCCGTGGTGGAACTAGCGATTGGTGAACTCATTTCGCTTGTGCGACAGATTCCGTCTAAGAATGCGGCCCTGCACAAGGGAATTTGGGAGAAAACGGCCGAGGGATCTCATGAGGTTCGTGGCAAGACCCTCGGCATTATCGGTTACGGGTCTATTGGCTCCCAGCTATCGGTGGTAGCCGAAGCTCTTGGCATGAAGGTCATATTCCACGACATTGCCGAGCGACTCGCACTCGGTAACGCGCTTCCCGTAACACTTGATCAGCTCCTTGAGACCGCAGATGTAGTCAGCCTCCACATTGATGGGCGCGGCGAGAACACCGGCTACTTCGATGCGCAAAAGTTCGCCAAACTCAAAGACGGCGCGATCTTCCTTAATCTCGCGCGCGGCCATGTCATGGATCTCGACGCACTTCGTGAAGCCATCATGACCGGCAAGGTTGCAGGTGCGGCCGTTGACGTGTTCCCTACCGAGCCACTAGCTAACGGAGATCCATTCGCCTCACCTCTTATCGGACTCGATAACGTAATCCTCACACCGCACATCGGCGGTTCTACACTCGAGGCGCAAGAATCCATCGGACAGTTCGTCTCCATGAAGCTCATGAACTACTGGCGTAAGGGTTCCACGGACATGTCGGTCAACACACCGAACATCTCCACCTCCCCCACGATGGACTCACTCCACCGGGTGGTGTGGTTCCACTGGAACACTCCCGGCGCACTGGCCGATGTCAACAATCTATTTGCTGAGCGCAACGTGAACGTCACATTCCAGTCGCTCGCAACGAGTGGCGAATACGGATACATGGTCACCGATACCGCGGCGGGAATCCCCAAGGAGATATTGGACAAGCTCGAACATGCCGACGCTCACATCCGTTTAAGGTTACTCACACGCGAATAGTGCGATTCACTTGGCAGCCGAGGTTACGCTATCGTAACCTAGGTGAGACATCTCTGAAAGGGAACCCAGATGAATCAGATGGACCGGGCACACTCGCACTACTTAGCCGGTGTCGCCACAGATATCGAGCCGGTCACAATGACGGTCGATCACCTGTTGTTCTCAGCTGCGGCTGAGTACCCGGAACGAGTTGCGATCGACTTCCTCGGTAAGGAATACACTTACGCCGAGGTCCTCGACGAGGTTCACCGCGCCGCCCAGGTGCTCAAAATGGTGGGCGTGCGCAGGGGCGATACCATTTCGGTCGTCTTGCCAAACTGTCCTCAGCACTACGTCCTGTTCTATGCGGCAATGGCACTAGGTGTCACCGTTGCAGAGCACAATCCGTTAGCTCCCCCGGCACTCATCGACTCACAGATCGAACTGGTTGAATCTCAAGTTGTCATCGCGTGGGAGCAAACTCTTGAAAAGCTCATTCAGAACGGAAATTTCAAAGGCCGCACATACTTGTCGGTCAATCTCGTCAAAGCTCTGCCTGCGAAGTCCCAGTTCCTCCTCAAGCTCCCCCTCAAGGCCGCTCGCCAGCAACGTAATAAACTTCGTGGACGCGTGCCTGCCGGAGTTCACTCGTGGGACAACCAGGTCAAGCACAACGCGCCACTAAACCTTGATCTCGAGAAGGGGCCAGAAATTGACTCCCCCGCCGTGCTCCTCATGACAGGCGGCACAACGGGCACACCAAAAGCAGTCCAACTCAGTCACCGAAATTTGTTGTCCAATACGAAGCAGACAGAAGAATGGCTCGTAAATCTCGAGCGTGGTAAGGAAACCGTTGGTGCGGTACTTCCGTTCTTCCACGCCTTTGGACTACAACTGTCCATGCTTGTATGCGTCAATATGGCCGCCACACAGGTGATGACGCCGTCGTTCGATGTTGACATCCTTTTCGCGGGGCATGCACGTCACCCGATCACCTTCTTCGGTGGTGTTCCACCTATGTTTAAGAAGATCCTCGATGCCGTCGATGAGGGCAAGAGCGCCGATTTGTCATCCATTCGATATTCGGTTGTCGGCGCGATGCCCCTCGACCCCGAGCTTGCTACACGGTGGGAAGAAAAGGCTGGCCTCATTATTGAAGGTTACGGCATGACGGAAGCCTCTCCGGTAATTTCAGGTTCGCCGGTCGGTGAGAACCGCCGTCCGTCCACCCTTGGTCTTCCGTATCCCGGCACCGAGGTCAAGATCGTGGACCAAGACGACCCGACCATCGAACTCGGCGAGGGTGAGATTGGCGAGCTCTGTGCGCGTGGACCGCAGGTTTTCATGGGTTATTTCAAGAATCCCGAAGAGACCGCGATCGCCATGCGCGACGGCTGGCTGCATACTGGTGATCTAGCCATGTGGGACGACGGCTTCCTCGTCATGGCCGATCGACGCAAGGAACTGATCATTAACTCCGGGTTCAACGTTTACCCGTCCGAAGTCGAATCCGCCGTGCGAGACATGCCTGGTGTTGTTGACGTGGCGGTTGTTGGCATGCCCACCGATTCGTTCTCCGAGGCGGTTGTAGCAGCGCTTGTTCTCGAGCACAAC
>JBHWRK010000002.1:0-3664 GCA_043426715.1 Trueperella sp.
AGACTCCAGCTGGCCGGACTTGAGGTGGAGTTCTCTCAGCGCGTGATCAAGGCGATGGATGACAACGCAGCGGTGTTTGATTCCGCAGACGATCTGGCAGGTCTCAGCGAGGAACGCCTCGAGGTGGCGAAGCAAAAAGACGGCACCTACCGATTCCCGTTAGACAACTTCACGAATCAGACCCTGCAGGTAGATCTGACGAATCCGACGGCGCGTGAGCAGGTTCTCGAGGCCTCGCTTTCCCGAGGTCTGGGTGCGCACGAATCATCCGACACTCGTGAGATCGTGTTGGAGATTGCGAAGTTGCGCGCCGAACGTGCCAACCTGTTGGGATACCCATTCCATGCACAGGCCGTGGCAGAAGCGGGCATGGCGAAGGATTCCGAGGCGATCGTCGACCTCTTGAGCTCTGTGGCGCCGAAGGCAGTCGAGGCCGTTGAACGTGATCGGGTGAAGCTAGAGACTCTCGCCGAGAACGACGGCGTTGAGCTTGGTCGCGCTGACTACACCTACTATCAGGAAAAGCTCCGCGCCGAACTCGGACTCGACGACAACGCACTCAAGCCCTACCTCAAGCTCGAGAACGTTGTGGAAAATGGTATTTTCTTCGCCGCTAAGAAGCTCTATGGGATCACCTTCGAGCCGCGCGAGGACATCACAGGCTGGGTCCCCACAGTGAAAACGTGGGAAGTGAAGAATGACAAGGGCGAGGGAATCGGACTGTTCCAGGCTGATTTTTATCGCCGCAAGGGCAAGTCTGGTGGTGCGTGGATGAACGCCGCAGTGACTGGCTCGAATCGCGACGGCCTGAAGCCGGTCATCCTCAACAACTGCAATTTTGCCGAGCCGAAGGATGGCGAGTCCACACTTCTTACGTGGGATCATGTCATCACCGTGTTCCATGAATTCGGACATGCGCTACACGGTCTCTTGACCGAAACTGAGTACCGCTCGCTCGCGGGTACTGCAGTGTCGCGTGACTTCGTGGAACTGCCTTCGCAGCTGAATGAGATGTGGGCCTACCACCCTGAGGTCATGGCGAATTACGCGATCCATCACGAGACGGGCGAGGCTCTTCCGGCGGACCTTGCACAAAAGCTAACGGCCGCCTCGACCTTTGGACAAGCATTCGACACCACTGAGTTCCTTGCCGCCGCGCTTGTAGACCAGGCGTGGCACCGACTGTCTGCGGACGAGATTCCGTCTGACGTCGAAGAGTTTGAAGCGAAGGCTCTCGAAGAGTTCAAGATTGCCCATAAGCTCGTGCCGCCACGCTATCGCTCTGCCTACTTTGCGCACACGTTCGGCGGAGGTTATGACGCCGGGTACTACTCGTACATGTGGGCGGAGGTCCTCGTGGGAGACATGGAAGATTGGTTCCGCACAGTCGCCGCACAGGACGGCGATGGCGGGCTGAATCGCGAAGCTGGCGACACCTACCGACGCGAGATCCTCGCACGCGGTAACGCCCGAGATCCGATGGAGTCCTTCGTCGCAATCCGTGGTCGCGAGCCACGCGCTGAGGCGCTTCTCGAGCGTCGAGGACTCGCCTAAGGATCCGAACGGGTAAGCCCGCAGCTCCTCACAACCGAGAAAAGCCGTACTCATGTTGGGTACGGCTTTTTCGTGCCTACTTGCGGGCACGTGGGACGCACGGGGCTACGAACTCAACCAGCCCAGCCTGTCAACCTGCTCACACCTGCCGATATCCTTTAAAAATGCGCGTCAAGCGCCTAGGATATAAAACGTACGTTTACTCAAGCAAAACGCGCGTTTACCTCTCGGTGACGAGGAGTGTTATTCGCCCACCGAGTTGTTTGAGCTAACGTGCGAAACTCTTACACGATAAGAACCCCCTGACGCGGGTTAAGGCGTCGCTACAGCACCTAAGGGCCGGAGCAATCCGGCCCTTTTGAATTTCTACGGGTAGCGCCCTCACGCCGTAAGCAGAGCCAGAGGTTTGTTCAAGATAGGCTGGAGTTATGACGAACCCGCTTGAGAACATCCCGGACGGCTCTGATCCCGCCGAACTTGCGAATTGGCTCTTTGATCTCGCCCGTGCCGGCGAGACAGAACATCTTGTCGCCTACGTCGATGCCGGGGCTCCAATCGATATGCGCAATCAGAACGGCGACACCCTCGTAATGCTCGCTGCCTATAACGGTCATGAGGGCACGGTCCGAGCACTCCTCCAACGCGGCGCTGATCCCAACATTACAAATGAGCGAGGCCAGTCCCCCGTCGCGGGCGCGATCTTCAAGAAGGAGGATGGGGTGGTGCGTGCACTTATTGAACACGGCGCAGATCTCGACCACGGCACGCCTACGGCACGTGAGACCGCCACGATGTTTGGCGTCGATCTTCCCGAACGATAAGTATTGGTGGACGACTGGCACTGTAATAGCTGATGACTGTCAGCGAGCCATCGCTAAGTGGCACGGTCGGCCGACAATCGTTGGCAACGTGAACAAGATCAGTGGCGCAAGCCGAACCATTCAGCCGCAACAAAAAGGCCCTCGCGTTGATAGCGAGGGCCTTGTCGTACCCCGTACCGGATTTGAACCGGTGTTACCGCCGTGAGAGGGCGGCGTCCTAGGCCGCTAGACGAACGGGGCCTAAACGCGGAAACCGCGTACAGCCGAAGCTGTTTCGCTGGGGTACCAGGACTCGAACCTAGACTAAATGAACCAGAATCACTCGTGCTGCCAATTACACCATACCCCAAGGTGGTGCGCCTCTTTCAAGAGGGCAACGAGTATTTATCTTAAGCGCTCACTGTCCTGTAGGCAAACTGGACGGTACGTGAATGTACTCACCTTGAAGTCAAAGCTCGACAATCAATGTTGTCGACCCTCACACCGCGCCTCCGTCTCCACACCATGCAGTGAACGGACACTGAGCCACCAACGTCGTAAGTTTTACCCACATCGGGCGTACCTGATGTGGGTAAAACATGTTCGGTGTGCGCGAACCACCGATACGGAGTTTCCCACTGAGAGCCAGTTGCGGAGAGCCTGCTCTAGAGCGTCGCGCGGAAGCGACGCAGGCGATCCAGCGTCTCGTCCTTGCCAAGGATTGCCATTGAGTCGACTACTGGGAGCGAGACGTTCGTTCCCGTCATAGCCACGAACAGCGGCTGGAACGAGAACCGCGGCTTGATCTCAAGCGCCGCGGTCACGTGCTCGTCCACTGCGGCCTTGATGTTCTCGATCGTCCATTCCCCTACGTTTTCGAAGGCGGCGGCTGCGGCATCAAGTACGGCGGGTGCCGTGTCGCGAAGCCTCTTGACTGGCCGTTCCTCGTACTCCAGCTCCTCGGCGCTCTTGAACAGGAAGTCCATCATGGCCGGCGCTTCACCGAGCAGCTGGATACGCGTCTGTGCGAGAGGCGTAGCTGCTTTCAAGATGCGTTGCGTGTCCTCATCGAGATCCTCGAAAGTCTCAGAGTCAATGAGTCCCTCCTGCTTCAAGTACGGCAACAAGCGATCGCGCAGGTCGTCCACCTCAAGTCGGCGGATGTGCTCGGCATTGATCGCCACGGCCTTCTTGTCGTCAAAACGCGCGGGGTTGGGGTTGACGTCGTGAACGTCGAATTTCTCGATAAGCTCCTCGCGGTCGAACAGGTCGCGGTCAGCGGCCACCGACCATCCCAGCAGGCCGAGGTA
>JBHWRK010000003.1:0-32164 GCA_043426715.1 Trueperella sp.
CTAACACACGTCGCGCGGCGTCGTCGTTATCCCTGAGGGGAACGACGACGCCGCTCGGCTTTGCGTGGAATCGCGCTATAGATCCGTGGCACCGCGATATCGGAACAGACTTTCGAGCGCCTCGGCAAGCATCGCCGAGACGTCCGCGTTCGGGGCGTTGAGCGCGTGCATTAGCAACCCGTCGTAGAGGGCAAAGATTGATGTGGACATCGTGACGTCCGTGTCGGGCGGTAGCACGCCCTTGCCCATGAAAAGGATGACCTGATCGGCGATCTCCCCCACGACGCGTTCGTATCGGCGTTCAAGCCACTCATTGGCCACCGTGTTGGAGCCCGGCGTTCCGGATTCGGAACTGAAATACATACGCAACCGCAGGAGTTGCGGGCGGCGCAATTCGCCGCGGAACGCATCGACAACACGGTCAATGAAGTCGCGAACCGTTTTGGGAGCGTCACGGTCAGAGAACTGGCGCCGTTCCTCTTCCTCATGCTCTCTCAAAACCGCCACGAGAAGCTCTTCCTTCGAGCCGAAATGGTACAGAAGACCGGGATGCGTAATCCCTACCTTGGTGGCGATCGACCTCAGGGATGCCTGATCGTAGCCGCCAGCCGCGAATTCTTCGAATGCTGCTTCAATGATCTGTGCACGTCTCTTCGCCGTGCCACGATATTCTCCGCGGCCCATGTCCCTGCTCTCTATACGCCTGACGAATCCTTTACTCGACCATACAGTGCGCTCGAACGATCCACCTGCCAAATTCGGCGTCAAACGCGCCTAGCACGCACTAACCGGACGACCGGGCGAATCGAGTCACATGTGTGCTCGTTAGTTGGAAAGGCATGTTCGGAGTAAGGTTCACTATATTGTTGACCCATATTCAAGGAGGACACATGCTCATCGGTGTACCCACTGAGGTCAAAAATAATGAATATCGCGTGGCGATCACCCCACTCGGTGTGAATGAACTGGTTCGGCGCGGCCACGAGGTGGTCATTCAAAGCGGCGCGGGAGTGGGATCGTCGATTACGGACGAGGCCTACGCCGAGGTTGGCGCACGAATTGTGGAGGAAGCGGCCACCGTGTGGAGCGAGGCTGAGATGGTCCTCAAGGTTAAGGAACCATTGCCCGAAGAGTATTCCCTCATGCGCGAGGGCCAAGTGCTGTTCGCATACCTGCACCTCGCGGCCGCCGAAGACCTCACCCGCGAGCTACTTGAGCGGAAGGTCACCGCGTTCGCGTATGAGACCGTGGAGTCACCCGATGGAAAGCTCCCGCTCCTTGCCCCCATGTCCGAGGTTGCAGGCCGTCTAGCTGCACAGATCGCCGCCCACATGATGCTCAAAGTGGCTGGCGGCCGCGGCATCCTGATGGGCGGAGTGCCCGGGACCCGCCCAGCAAACGTCGTCGTTCTTGGTGGTGGAACCGTCGGCTTCCAAGCGGCCCGCATTTCATCGGCGATGGGTGCGAACGTGACCGTCTATGACGTGGACTTTGGCCGCATGTCCTACATTGATGACATCACGGCCGGTCGCATCCACACCGAATACTCCACCGAGCTATCAGTGGCACGTGGCATCGAAAATGCGGACGTCGTGATCGGCTCCGTCCTCATGCCCGGTGCACGCACGCCTCAGCTGGTGAGTAACGAGATGATCAAGAAGATGAAGCCGGGATCCGTGCTCGTCGACGTGGCTATTGATCAGGGCGGTTGTTTTGAAGCATCCCGCCCCACCACACACGACAATCCGACCTTCGAACATGAGGGCATGATCTTTTACTGCGTGGGCAACATGCCGGGCTCGGTGCCCTACACGTCCACGTATGCCTTGACAAATGCCACACTCAAGTACGTCACCCGGATGGCCGACGTCGGCTGGGAACAGGCGATGCGCGACATGCCCGATTTGGCGCAAGGCCTCTCGACCTTCGACGGCAAGCTGTACGAACCCGGCGTCGCCGATGCTTTCGACCTCGAGCTCTCTACGTTTCAAGCATAAAACTCCGGCGATCGGCCCGAGATGAATGGGGCGCGAGTACGCTGGACTCATGGCTCTAGCGAACTTTGCGCGAAATTTTGAAGACTCATTGAACCGGCGAAATATCGTCCGACGCCGTAACCAGGGCTGGCTCCCAAGGCTCACCGGATACACGGGATACGGCTCAATTCATGGTGCCAAAGTGTTGGCGCGTGCCATCATGGCGGACCCAAATGAGGACACGAAGCCGTTCGAGCTACCCTTTCTTCCGGCGACCACGCATTCGTTCACGAGCCAAGGAGTGCGTGACATGGCCGCGCTCGCCACGGAGCAGGCCGAGCATGCCCAGCGCGGGTGGCGCCAGTTCTTCACCACACTGGTCGGGTTCTTACCGGTCACAGTGACGCTCGGACGTCAGACCATCCACACCCGCACCGATCGCTCAGGGTATGTGGATCTGCTCATTGAAGACCACGGGCTGGAGCCCGGGTGGCATGAAGCGACCCTCACGCCGTCTGCAGGCGAAACGATCACCGCGCCGGTCATGATCGTCTCGCCAAGTGCGACCAGCGGACTCGTGTCCGACATTGATGACACGATCGTCGTCACGTCCCTTCCGCGAGCGCTCATCGCCGCCTACAACGCGTTCATTTTGCACACAAATTTGCGCGAGCCCATTCCTGGCATGGCGCAGTTCTACAAGTATCTGCTCGAGCCCACGCCGGACGCTCCGGTGTTCTACCTGTCGACGGGCGCGTGGAACGTGTACTCCTCGATGTTGAAGTTTATCCAGCAAAATGAACTGCCGATCGGCCCGATGCTCATGACGGATTGGGGGCCAACGCCAACAGGCATGTTCCGCTCAGGCATGGAACATAAGAAGACTCAACTACGCAACTTGCTCATTATGTTTCCGAACATTCAGTGGTATCTCATAGGCGACGACGGGCAGCATGATCCGATCATCTATGACGACCTTGCGCGCGAGTATCCACGGCGTGTTCGCGGCATTGGCCTGCGCACACTGGATCCGATCGAGCAGGTCCTCTCGCACGGCACTACCGAAGCGACGCAGAGCTCGCGCAAAGACATCGACATCGAGGACGATGGCGTGCCCATCATTCGTGGCGCGGACGGCTTTGAGCTCCTACGTAAGGCCCAGCATTTCGCGGATAATCAGGGCGGGCGACGCCAACCGAAACGGTGAGGCTGATGCACGGATTGCCGGTGGAACCAAAACGTATAGTTCTACGCCGGCTCTTCGCCGAGCATCGTTAAAAGCTAGAACCCACGCGGTTGGGAACTACGCACGATGCGCTCGCCCATGTCAGCCAGATCAGCGCCAGTCATGCCCGGCCAGCCGAAGAGGGCGTCCTTCCACTTCTGTGGAACTGCGCTCTCGCCCCACCGTGCACCGAGTAAGGCGCCAGCGATCGCTGCCACGGTGTCCGTATCGCCGCCGAGCTTGACTGCACGGCGGACCCCGTCGTACACGGCAGCTTCGCCGAAGTAGTCCTTCGTGGCATTGACGGCGAACCACGCACACTGCAAGGCGGACACGGTATAGCCGTTGGTCCTTGGCGTGACGAGGCCTCGATCGGCGTCGTCGATCAGCGCCGACCACTTGTCTCGCGAATCCTCGAGCAGCAAGTCGAGGCCCACACGAATGTCGAGCACGCCGTCGATGACGGCCACGCGCATTGCTTCCGCCCACAACACGCATGATTCTTCAACTTCGCGATCATGGTGGGTGAGGGATGCAATGTCTTTCGCGGCCTGCGCGGTGAGGTCCCTATCCCAGAGGAAAGAGATTCCGATTGGCGCAATGCGCGCGAGTGCGCCATTACCCGCCGAACGGTCTGTACTCGCGCTGAACTCGCGGGCTGCCATGCGCAGACGATCGGACACATCGCCGTCGAGCTTCGCGGCCCGGCCAATGACAGCGCGGGTTTGAATGCCAATATCGGATGCGCCGTCCATCATCCAGGTGATGAAGTTCTGGCCGATGTCGTCGTGCGCGGCGTCCGAGGTGAGGCGTACGCCAGAATCGGCCACGGACGCGATACAGATCGCCATCTGCGTATCGTCCGACCATTCACCGGGCGCATACGGGCCAAGGCCACCTCCGATCATCTGAGGATCGTCAGTGGCCTTGGCAAATTCATAGGGCACGCCGAGGGCGTCGCCTGCCGCGGATGCAAGCAATGCACCGCGGGCGCGGTCGATCATGAGATCTGTGAGCTCAAAAGTTTCCATGGGTACCTCCTGCGAGACTCCCCTAGTGTATCCCCGATCACACCTCGCGATTTGACGTTTTCTGCGCTATCTCACTTCTCGGGCGGCAAAGGCACCGCTTCGACGCGAATTTCTTCGACAACCACCTCGTCGTCGTTCTTCACCTTGTCCTTCACCGCGTCGGCCGCCTCGTGGAACTTCGCCGACGCCGCACCCTGAGCCTGCTGGAAGGTTTCCGCTGCCTGGTTGCGAACCTTCGAGCGCCCTTGACGCACCGTGCTCGAATCCCACACCCTCTTCACGTTGTGCTTAATCTGCTCGTAGCGGCCGCGCCCCGCGCGTGCCCCAAGAACATATCCAATTGCGCCGACAGTCAATGTCCGAAGCAAACCCATGATTTCTCCTTTGTTAGATCTGCCCAAGTGTAACCCGCGACACTGGTCAATTTAACCGATCTAGGCAAAATTTGCGTAGCGCTGAATCGCTGGGATTGGTAGGTCGCGGACCCGAATACGCGCACGTTACCAGGCATCCCGCATTAGTTTGCAAGCGGAGCGAGCCGTACGATGATGCCGCGATGGTCGGAGTTGCCGAGCTCAATTTGCATCGCGTCCACACCTTCAAACGATCCGTCGTGGAGCACGCGGTCGATCGGCGTGCCTAGCACGTTCGGCAGACGACTCGGCCACGTGCCCAATCCGCCCGATCCACCTTCGATGGCGCCGTCCCTACAGTCGGCGCCGAGGATCATCTGATGATCGATCGTCGAGTTAAAGTCCCCGGCGATGATGAACGGCCCCGTGCCAGAACACAGCCCGTAAATGGCTTCGATGTCGGTACGCCACCGTTCGAGGCCCTCAAGCGTAGGTGCGAAGGGGTGAACAGCCACGATGCGTGGGCCCTGGCCTGAAGCGGGCGTCGCAGTGACGGAGGCCGGAAGCCCGTCAGCGGAGGAAACCTGCGCGTACTCTCCCATCGTCGTCGCCACTAACATCACCGTGGATTCAAATTCCGTCGCGTATTCGTCTGTGCCGGTATCGAACTGCTGGAAGTCGGCTCCCCGAGCGCGGAGGTTGTCCGCCATCTGCGCACCTCGCGCTGTGGACGTTTCGGTCAGAACGACGACGTCCACGCCGTTGTGTTGGATGGCATCGGCGAGCGCGTCGGCATCGATACTACCGCCGAGCGTGTTATAGGTGAGCACGGTGATCTCGCCGCTGCCGTACCCGGCGCTGGTGATCCCGCGGTCGGGGCCGAGTTGATCCGGGTTTTCGAGTCCGCGTGCCCACACTGTTCCGCCATGGACAGTGGCCATCAGCAAGTACATGAGGCCAGTGGCGAGAGCGATACGGCCCGCGTCCACGAGCTTGTAACGGATGAGCGAGAAGATGAGGAGGAATATCGCGACGCCAGCGAACGCAATAAAGAGCCAGGAGCGAACGGCGATGAGGTGGGCAATCGGGGTAGACAGTGCCAGCTCGGCAAATCCAGGGATGAGGTCTGGACGGAGCGTGAGCGCGCCAAGGCCGACCAAAATCGTGGCGAAAAAGCCCCAGACAAACTTCATGTAACCTCCATTCACCGAGTGTTCGGCACGGTCGAGTCTAGCGAGCGAAGCCGTTCAGCCGGAGATGATCTTCCGCGCGTGGCTCGATCACCCGCTCGGCTTCTGTGGTCGTGCCATCGGCGCCTGCGGAAAACGCAATGGATAAGCCACCCGTCATGCTAGCACCGGGTGCGCAGTATGCTCCCCGGACCTTGCGACCGCTCACCTCGAAGTTATCGCGCACAGATTCGTCGAAGGTACGCATGGTCGGATCAATGTTTTCAGGCCGGTCGCGCTCCAAAAGTGCGACGACATGGGGCACCCGTTGGCCTTCCAGCCATCATGTGGCAGGCGCTCTTCTTCAACACGGCGAACATGCGATCCGAAACACCCCGACGGAAACAGCCAAATCGCTCTACAAGCAACGCGAAGGGCACCGAGCCAAAGCCCGGTGCCCTTCTGTAAGCGCTGATGAGGTGCGCTCGCGGTTACTTCGTGCTCAACGAGTGATCATCTCGACTCGTCGAGCATGCTCGTAGCACCTGCGCTAGAGATGCGTTTAGCGCTGGACGCGTGCGGAGCCGCCTGCCACAACACGCTCGATCTCCTCGAGCGACGCCATCGTGGTGTCACCCGGGGTGGTCTGAGCGAGTGCGCCGTGGGCCGCGCCGTACTCGACGGCGTCCTGGATCGAGTCCTTCTCCATGATGCCGTAGATGAGGCCAGTTGCGAACGAGTCGCCACCACCAACGCGATCCATGATCTCGAGGCCGTCGCGCTGCGCTGCCTTAACGAAGCCCTGATCCTTGTGCCACGCCACTGCTGACCAATTGTTGATCGACGCGGTCACAACCTCGCGCATCGTCGTGCCGATGACCTGGAAGTTCGGGAAGTCCGCGCGTGCCAGGTCGATCATCTTCTGGAACGACTCAGTCTCGAGGCTGTCTAGGTTCTCGCCTGCTCCCTCGATCTCGAAACCGAGAGACGCCGTGAAGTCTTCCTCGTTACCGATCATGACATCGACGTACTGTGCGAGCTCGCGGTTAACGCGACGGCATTCCTCAAGGCCACCGTGCGCCTTCCACAGCGACGGACGGTAGTTCAGGTCGTAGGAAACGATCACACCGTGCTTCTTCGCGGCCTGCATGGCGGCCTTCGCCGTCTCAGCCGACTGCTCCGACAGTGCAGCGTAGATGCCACCCGTGTGGAGCCAGCGTGAACCATACTCACCAAAGAGCTTGTCCCAATCAATGTCTTCCGGCTTCATCTGCGAAACTGCTGTGTGGCCACGGTCGCTGGTTCCGACTGCGCCACGGATACCGAAGCCACGCTCGGTGAAGTTCAAACCATTGCGTGCCGCACCGCCGTAGCCGTCCGACTCAACCCACTTGATCCATTCGGTGTCCACGCCACCTGTCAGGATCATGTCTTCGACCAGTTTGCCGACTTCATCGTCAACAAGGGCAGTCACGATTGCCGAGCGCTTGCGAAATGCCTTGCGCATGCCACGAGCGACGTTGTACTCGCCGCCACCTTCCGATGCACGGAAGTGCCGGGTCGTACGAATACGGCCCTCGCCCGGATCGAGACGAAGCATAACCTCGCCTAGGGAAACGACGTCGTAGCGGACTTCATCCGCCGGACGCAAGTCAATCAAACTCATTTGCGTAGCTCCTTCACTCGCTCCGACGCTTCCTTGGAAAGCTCGGCAATCTTGTCGAATTCTTTGTTGTTGATGAGGTCTCGCTTGATCATCCACGATCCCGAGACTGCTGCGATGGCTGGATCGGTAATCCATTCTTCAAGGTTGTCCGGGTTAACGCCGCCCGAAGGCACAAAGGCCGTGTTCGGGAACGGGCCACGCAGAGCCTTGACCATCTTCAGTCCGCCGGCCTCGCCGCCGGGGAAGAACTTCACGGCGGTTGCGCCGCGATTGACTGCCTTCATGATTTCGGTGGCCGTCTGAACGCCCGGCAGGTACGGAATGTTACGCTCCGCCGCAACGTCAGCCACGCCGTCGTCCCAGCCCGGGGAGACGAAAAACTTCGCCCCCTGGTCGGCGGCCCGTTCGGCTTGCTCGCGATTCAGGATAGTTCCTGCTCCGACGATCATGCCGTCAACGGCAGACATGTTCTTAATGGCGTCCGGGCCAGCAGCGGTCCGGAAAGTGATTTCCGCACAGCCGATTCCGCCCGCAACGAGCGCTTCGCCAACATCAACCGCGTCGTCGGCATCGTCAATCACGACGACGGGAACAATCGGGTTGTCTTCCAGGAACGGCAGTGCGTCAGGGAGATTCTTCGCCATTACTTATCTTCCTTCTTGCGCTGAGCGTCGATGCCGTCCCACAGGCCGAGCAGGTACTGGGCGCCGAGCGCGCGGTCGTAGAGCGGGTAGCCCGGGCGACCGGTCTCGCCCCAGATCATGCGGCCGTGGTCGGGGCGCACGTAAACGTCTTCACCGAGGTCGTAGAGGACCTCAACGGCGCCAGCCATGTCGAGTTCGCCGTCGGCAGCCCAGTGGGCTGCTTCCTTGAACTTCTTCTCACCGAGGTACTTGACGTTGCGCAGGTGGGCGGCTGCGAGGCGGCCTTCGTCCGCAACGTACCTGAGGATATCGACGACGTCGTTATCCGGATTCGAACCAAGCGAACCGATGCAAACACACAGTGAGTTTGCGCGCGAGTCATTGAGCTTGAGGATCTTTTGGATGTCGTCCTTGTTCTTGTAGCCGCGCGGGATGCCGAAGAGGTCCCATGCCGGATCGTCCGGATGACATGCCATGCGGATGCCAACCTTTTCACAGGTAGGAACGATCGCATCGAGGAAGTACTTCCAGTTCTCGCGGAGCTTTTCTACGGTCATGTCCTGGTAGAGCTCCATGACTTCGTCAAGGCGCGCGAGACGCTCGGGCTCCCAGCCAGGAAGCGTGAGACCTTCGGATTCCTCCTCAGTCTTATTAACGATGTCCTGCGGGGTCATGCCCTCGACCTCAGCATGGTCATAGTAGAGACACGTGGATCCGTCTTCATTGACGTGTGCCAGTTCTGTACGGAGCCAGTCGAAGACAGGCATGAAGTTGTAGACAACAACCTTGATGCCGAACTCTGCAAGGTTTTCGAGCGTCACCTTGTAATTTTCGATGTACTCATCACGAGTGTCGAGGCCGAGCTTGATGTCCTCGTGGACGTTGACGGACTCGATAATTTCGCACTCAAGGCCAGCGGCGTTGACGCCGTCGACAAGTTCCTTGATCTCGTCCTTATCCCAGACTTCGCCCGCCTGCTTGTAGTTGAGCGTGCCCATAATGCCGGTCATGCCCGGGATCTGCTTGATGTACTGGAGCGGGATCGGGTCGTGCCCTTCGCCGTACCAGCGGAATGTCATCTTCATACCATCATCTCCTTGTTGAGGGTGGTGCGGACGGCGCCCGGTCCGGCCACGAGTTCGGTGAATAGTTGTTCGATCCGCTGGGCGAGCGGGGTGTCGTACAGGTTGACACCAAAAATTTCAGCGTTGGACAAAATCGGTTGTAGGACGACGCTAGCGTCAACAGGCTTACCCAGCTCGACGCCCGTCAGGTGGCCCTGGAGCTCCTCGAGGAGCGGGTCTGGCGACGGGTCGAAGGACGTGCCTTCGTCGTCTACTGCCAGGAGATAGCGCATCCAAATCGCAATCGCGAGGGGAATCGCCTTAAGGTCGTTCAGGTTGCGATCTTGGTCGATGTACTTCTTAATCGTTTCGCCGAAGCGGATGCCCACCTTCTGGGAGGTGTCCATGGCGATTCGCGCCGGATCATCCGGGAGGTTGCGGTTCGGGAAGCGCACGTCGAGGACTTCGTTCAAGAAGTCTTCGGGGCTCACGATGCCCGGATCAACGACGACGGGCAAGCCTTCCTTGCGTCCGAGTTGCTCCACGAATGCTCGCAGGGCAGGATCGCGCATTTCTGCATCGATTGTGGGGTAGCCAAGAACGACTCCGGCCGTGGCCAGTGCTGTGTGGAGCGGGTTGAGGCAGGTGGTCACCTTCATGTTTTCAAAGTCATTTGCGACCTCACGCGAAGTGACGTTGACCCCGTACTTTTCAAAGTCCGGCACATCGCCCACGAGCACGTCCTCGATGATGAGGTACTCCGTGGGCTCGGCGTTCACGAAGCCCGCAACCGGCATGCGGCCGAGGAGCTCGACGTTCATGTCTGTGAATCCGAGAACCTTCAGCTCATCGGATACGGACTCGCTTGGACGCGGGGTGATCTTGTCGATGACGGTGACGGGGAAGGCAACCTTCTCCGGGTCCTCAACCCAGGTCAGCAGCTCGGCATCAAGCTTGCCACCCTCGACCCATCCACGCATGACCTGAACGATCGAGTCCTTCAGCTTGTCGCCATTGTGAGAGAAGTTGTCAAACGACATCACGTTAATCGGCTCGCCCCCGGCGTCGAAGCGGTGGACGAGAAGGCCTGCAACATTTGCCATCGTGTTCTGGTGGAATGTGCGCGGATCCGAATCGATGTCTGCGAGTACCTGCTCGGACAGAGCACCTTGTGAATCGTGGATTCCATAGCCCTTTTCGGTAATCGTCATCGAGATCATCGAGACGCCCGGATTCTTCACAACCTCCACGAGTCGGTTGTAATCACCCGGGCGTGACCACGCGAGGCCCTCCGAAATTCCGGCGATAACCTTCAGGTTGCGCGTGCCATCTGCGTTCAGGGTGACCGACAGCGTCATGAGGTCGTGTGCCGCAAGCTGCTTGTCGAGCTCTTCGGGGTTCATCGGCACAACGGCAGTCACAGGCCAGTGCTCGCCGTCAGCGATGAGGTCATGGGCGACGCGGGCGGGAAACGCGCGGAAAATGTTACCTGGTCCCAAGTGGATCCAGCGAGGATTTTCCTTTCCCTTCTCCTGCATCTTCGCAACGTCGAATGCGGGGAGTTCAACGCCTGCCTTATCGAAGTCGTCTGCGCTCTTAATTCCGGCAATCGTTAATTTCATGTACACCCTCCAAAGCTCCGAGTGCGTTTATCTGTGTGAAACGAGTGTTTGTCTATTGTAAACAGCTTATCGCCTCTGGGTTCAGCTGTCACCGACATTAGTCTAGTGTGTTGTTGGCCACAGGCAAACCTGAATTAGCAAAGTAAAACGCGCGTTCCACATAGCAATACGATTTTCGCTACGATAATCGCATGGGAAATCCGAAGCCGCTCGCAAGTGTCAGCCGTGCCATTACCCTCGTTGAATATCTCGCCAAGCAAGATGCATCAGGAGTGCCACTTGGGACAATTGCTTCTGATTTGGCCGTCAATAAGGCCACCGCATACAACACTCTCGCAACGTTGCGTGAACACAATTGGGTTGACCAAGATTCTGAGACTGGTTTCTACCGCCTGGGTGACGGCATTGCCCCGATCGCACAGTACCGAACGTCAACTCAACAGCTCGTTGACCGCCTGCGCCCCTACCTTGCCCGCATCGGCCGCACCTTAAACGAGCTCGTCCATTTGGGCCAGCTCATTGATACGGACATTATTTACCTCGACAAGGTCGAGCCGGATCGCGCCGTTCGCGTCGTCTCATCAATCGGTAAAGAGGCGACAGCTGTCACCACGGCGCTTGGCCGCGCCCTCATCGGGTCCTTCGAAAACCGCGACTCCCAGCTGGGCTGGTATTTGGATACTCCGGAAATCAACGGACGCACCAAGGCCGAGCAGAAAGCGTTGCACTCCGCCGTCGTCGCCAATTTCCAACACCTCGATGAACATGGTTGGACGGAAGAAATCGAAGAAAATGAGCCTGATATCGCGTGCGTTGGTGTGCCACTGATCAGTGACAGCGGTAGCAATCTCGCCGTCTCGGTGAGCGCTCCGGCTGACCGGATGACCTCCGAATACCGCGCCGAGCTTGCCTCCGCCATCCGCGCTGAGTTGGCCACACTTCCCGCCGACATCCCGTTACGGCTTCGGCCGCTGAAAGCCTAAGACCTCTCGATCGTGTCATTGTTCGGCTGGTATCCCCGGTAGCGAGTAGGCACGGCACCTCTTAGGTGATGGCGCAGTCGAATGTGCGCACTCAGCTTGTCACCGGATACTGCGCCGATCGCAGTGCAAAGACGAGGGAATTTATACCGTGAATCCGTACCCGCGCAGACGCTTCTTAGCTGCGCGCGAGCCTTCAGACTGCAGGTGCAGCAGCTCGGCGTAAATACCGCCAGATGTGGCGAGCTCCTCGGGGGTGCCCACCTCATCGATTCGCCCATCGCGCAGGGTGATGATGCGGTCCACCGACGCGATCGTGGAGAGGCGGTGGGCGATGATGAGCGAGGTACGCCCGGTCATCAGACCCTCCAGCCCTGCCTGAACTTGCCGCTCGGCCTTCGTGTCGAGAGCCGACGTCGCCTCGTCAAGAATGAGAATGTCGGCACCCTTGAGGGTCGCGCGCGCCACTGAAATACGCTGCTGTTGGCCACCCGAAAGCTTCAGGCCCCGCTCACCGATGAGCGAATTGTAACCGTTCTTGAATCGCACGATAAAGTCATGGGCGTTGGCTCGCCTAGCAGCCTGCTCGATCTGCTCCTGCGTGGCATCAACGTGCGAATACCCGATGTTCTCGGCGATCGTTCCCGAGAACAGCGAAGCATCCTGGAACACCACCCCGATTTCACCCCGCAACGTGTCAAGCGGGAGCGTCTGGATATCGCGGCCGAAGATGCGGATCGTACCGGCCCGCGGCTTGTAGAAGCCCATGAGAAGCGAGGTAATCGTTGTCTTGCCACCGCCCGATTCACTCACAAGCGCCAGCCGCTCCCCGCGCTGCACGTCGAAAGATATATCGGTGAGGACGTTGTCGTCAGAATCGTAGCCGAAGTCAACTCCCTCGAAACTGATTGCTACGTCTGGGTCAGTCCGCTCGGGGATCGACGTTATGACGGGACGTTTCGGAATCTCAAGTTCCATGACGTCGAAGTAGTCCTTCGAGCCGGCGATGGCGTGTTGTGCCGAGTCGACGATGTAGCTCATCGAGCCGACGGGGGCGCGTGCCATATTGACGAGTTGAATGAGGAGCACCATCTCGCCCACTGTGAAGTTTCCACGGACGGTCTGAACGAAAATAATCGCGTAGATGCCGAAGAACGTGGCGGCCATGAAGATGCGACGTAGAAAGTCCATCCAGTGCCAGTGCTTCGACTGGTCAGCGGTGATCTCCTCTGCCCTGGCGTAACGAGCACTAAAGAAGTCGAGTTCTCTCTGCTCTTGCACGAAGGATTTCACGACGCGCATTTGGCCGATCACTTCTTGAAAGCGCCCGCCCGCTGTGTCGAGCTCCGTGTTTTTCAGACCTTCCTTTTCCTGCCAGCGCCTCGATGTGAGCGCGGTCAGCCACATGTACACCGGGAAGATGATGATGAGAAGTATCGAAAGGAGCGGGGAGTAAAACGCCGAAATGACGAGCACTGCACCGATGGTGAGAAAGGTGGTGAAAAACGAGTTGGAAAACGATTTGATAAAGTTCGTGACTTCCATGATCGACCGGTTCAGGCGCGAAGTGATGCGACCCGTGAGCTCGTTATCGAAATAGCGTTGAGGAAGTTGGAGCAGTTTGTCGTAGTAGCGCACCGAGAGGATTGTGCGCATCCGCTGGCTCATGATGTCGCCGACGTACTGCCCACCAGCAGTGATGACAACACCGATCGCTTCCAGTGCGAAAAACGCCACGGCGAGCCACAGAACTGTTCTGATTGCTGCGTCAGTGGGGATCGAGCCCGAGACGGCGCCCACTGCCTGGTCCGTCGCACGGCCGATGACGAACGGAATAAGAATGTTTGCCACGGTGACGAGGATTGAGGACAGGGCGACGACGACGTACATCGGCGCGAGTGAAGATGTGAACCGGAAGATTCGAATAAAAGCTTTCACTCGGAAGATCGTAGTGGGTGCGGTGAATTTCTCCTAGGTTCACGCTCACATATGCCGACCGTTTGTTATATGCAGTGAACGGAAAAGAGGCGTGGATGGACCGGTGGGCGCAACGAAATTCCCTCCGCCGGAGATACCTCGAGGTGTCCTCGAATCCACCGAATTTAGGTCAACGATTTACAGTTCGAGGCCGAACTCCTCTGCCGTGGCGTACGAGGTCTGCGTGCCTCGCTTCGTCACCGAATCCCCGGCGTAGCGGTTAGCGATCGTGATCGCTTTCTCGATGTCGCCAGTGTGAACGAGGACGTGCGAGAAACAACCGATAAAGGCATCGCCCGCACCCGTGGTGTCCACCGCATCAACCTTCTCGGATGGGAAAATCTTCGCGCCGCCGTCGTTCACCCACATCGCGCCCCGAGAACCAAGCGTGACGATAACGTCCTTGATGCCCGCGTTGGAAAGTACGCGGGCGGCAGCCTCGACGTCGTCGTCGGTCTCGACGGGCAGGTTCGTCAGGAGGGCGAGCTCAGATTCGTTGGGTACGAAGTAGGTGCAGTCCTTGACGCGGTCGAGATCAAGATCAGGGTCGGCCGGCGCGGGGTTAAGTAACACGGGAATGTCATGCCTCTTGCCGAATTCGATCGCGTAGTAGACAGTCTCGATGTCGATTTCGAGTTGCAGGACGATGAGCTTGCATTCCTTGATGTCCTCGGCCGCATCGTCGATATCTTGCGGTGACAGCGCTGCGTTTGCACCCTTAATAATGATGATGCGGTTATTCGCATCCTTGTCTACGAAAATTGGCGCGACGCCCGACGTGCCCTCCGTGCGGAGGATATAACGGGTGTCAAAGCCGTTGTCCTCGAAATTCTTGATTGTGTTGTCTGCGAAGAGGTCGGATCCCACACGCGTGATCATGAGAACTTCCGAGCCGAGGCGACGCGCAGCCATTGCCTGGTTTGCACCCTTTCCGCCCGCGCCGAGTTGAAAGTCCGGGGCCTCGATCGTTTCGCCAACGTCTGGCATGCGCTCGATGTACGAAATGAGATCCACGTTATTTGATCCGATAACTGCAATATCCATGCTGACTCCTTCGTCTAGCCCGATGAGCTCAAGTGGCGGGGTGGCGCCATCCCGATTCTAGTTGTGCTCAGACGGATGGGACGCTGATTTAGCGGGGGGAGTATTTTTCTCTCGAACGAGTCGAACGCGGGGCGGGGCCGGACCCTAGCGCAACTCCCGTCGCCGGTACTTCTTCCTGGGTCCGCGCCACTCATTGGGCGTGTGTCATCGACAGCACACCCACACCAACCTGGAGTATGAGGGCAGCGCCACCGACCGGATTTACGATGTTGGCATGACGAGAGCGGGACTTTACACCTCACACACGATTCGACCACCACGCAAGACATACCGAATCCGGGGGATCGATGGCCTCCGTGCACTCGGTGCCATCTTCGTTCTCATCTATCATCTCGTACCCGCATATGGCGGCGCCGGAGTTGTCGGTGTCGACGTCTTCTTCACCATCTCCGGTTTCCTCATCACGGCACTCCTCATGAAGGAGTACGACGCAACTGGTCGGATCAATCTACGCCACTTCTGGATCCGCAGATTGCGCAGGCTCGTGCCCGCAGTGACAGTCATGGTCCTCGTCGTCGTCGGTCTCGCACGACTTATCTCCGACGACGCCGTGGTTCAAGTTCGCTGGCAGAGCCTGGGCGCACTGACGGGCACGTACAACTGGCTCCAAATCGCGCACTCGTCGTCCTATTTCGAAGCCCAATCTCCAATGTTGCTAACCAACATGTGGTCGCTGGCCATTGAGCAACAGATTTACATCGTGTGGCCGGTCGTTGTCATAGGTTTGCTAGCGTGGGCGGGCATGCGCGGCCGCAACGCAGCGGCATTCGCAATCGGTGCGGCGTCCGTTTTGGCGCACATTGCTCTCCTAGGCGCGGATGTCACGCGATCCTACGTTGGAACTGACACGCACATTTTCGGCCTCATGATCGGCGCGATGATCGCGTTTTCCGTCCCCGGAATCATGACATCCGACCAGGATGGACGCTCAGGCGCCCGACGCCCGTCGTCTGTCTGGGGACTCATCGCTTGGACGGCGCTCGCGGGGCTGATCGCCCTCGTGTTCACCGCCGAGGTGGGGCGCTGGTTCTATCCGTGGGGTCTCCTGGTGGCGTCGGCGCTTACGGCTCTCCTTATTCGTGGAATCCTTCCCGATGTGCCGGGGCGCGCCTCAGACGCGCTCGCATCGCTGCTGGAATCTGCTCCTCTCGTGTGGATCGGCCAGCGAAGCTATGGCATCTATCTGTGGCACTGGCCGCTCTACGTCCTTGCGTCCTACCATCTGCATATTCCGTCGCCAACCGCAGAAATAGGCGTTGTGGCACTGTCTGTTCTCGCGGCACATATTTCTTTTGAGGCCGTCGAAACTCCTATCCGCACGCATGGTCTCGCGGGCACGCTACAGCAGGTCAGAACTTGGCGGACCACGTTCCTCGCAGGAGGAGCGCTCGCAACGTTGGCGATACTCGGCCTGTTTACGACGGCGGTGGTCACCTCGCAGCCGCTGACTGAGGCTCAACGCTCGGTTATGGCAGGCCAACAAGCACTGGCTAGCCCACCCCAGCCGTCACGAACGACGCCAGCACCCGGGCCAACAACGACACCCTCGCCCACTCACTCCCCGTCAACTCCAGGTTCCTCCGAAACACCGAACACGCCAAAGTCCGATACTACGGAGTCGCCTTCTTCCGCATCTGCCACGGACGCCGCACCGACTCCACCGCCCGAACCGATCAACGGTAACGACATCACTGTGATCGGAGATTCCGTCACACTCGCCTCGGCGCCAGCGCTCCTCGAAACATTCCCGGGAATCATCGTCGACGGCGAGGTCTCGCGATCCGTCTACGCATTTACGAACGCCGCCAACGAACTCGCCGCTCAGGGGCAGTTGCATGACACCGTTGTGATCTCCTTGGGAACGAATGGCGTCTTTCCACGGCAAACCGCGGACGAGATGCTGGACTACCTCGGGCCGGATCGAAAGGTCGTCTTCGTGACGGCGTACGGCCCGCCGCGGGCATCGTGGATCCCTACCGCGAACGACACCATGAGGGCCATGGCAAAGGACCACGCGGACCAGGTGCGCATTGCGGATTGGCACGCGGTCGTTTCCGCTCACCCTGAGGTTCTTGCATCTGACCAAATACATCCGACTGCCGCGGGCGGAAAACTATACGCCGCAGAGGTCGAACGAGCTATCACATCGTTTAACGTCCCAGATCTCTAGGAGGTCGGCGCTGCTGGCTTGAGGAACGGAACCTGACCTTCGAAGTCACGGCGACCCGACGACCAGATCACCGGAGAGGCCATAAGGTCACCATCCGGACCGCGAGAGGCTCGCAGATCGATGATGCGCTGATTTTTCGAGCCTCGGAAAGCAAGGTCGTGGCGGTAAAGCCGCTTGACGAACGGACCGTCAACGAGCACATCGCACAATTCCAAGAGCTCGCGCTTTTCGCGTGTCTCTTCGAGAAGTTGCTCATAGGTGTATCCCGACCACACCCAAATGTCCTTCTGGTCGCCGAACTGTTTTCGCACATGCTCAACGAGCGGCAACAGAATGGGGGTGGCAAGCATCGGCTCCCCGCCCACGAGTGACAAGCCGGCCACGTACGGTTGCGCAAGGTCATTCAAGATTTGGTCTTCAAGTTCCTGCGTGTACGGGGCTCCGTACCGGAAGCTCTGCGCGGCCGCGTTGTAGCAGTCCGGACACTTAAACGGGCATCCTGACACGTAGAGGGAGCATCGCACTCCCTCGCCGTCCACAAAGTTAAACGGCTTGTAATCCGCCACATAGCCAGCAGACAGCGTTGTGCCATCCCACTCCCCCGGCTGGGGAACCGTGATGCCATCACTGTCTTTTACTGTCACAGACACTCCTTACAGGCCAAGGCCGCGAGCCTCTCGCCGCCTTACGACGCAGCCAAGCAACGGCGTGGCGGAACCTCGAACGACAAGGGAACGGCGTCGTTACCGACGCCGCCCTCTCGACGCATCCGACGTTATCGGGTGGGGCCGTCCATATGCTTCACGCGAGAAGAAATTTCGACGTGGCGGCCGTGAACCATCGGGCGCTTCTGCGGGTTGCCGAGATAGCCGCACGTACGCTTGACGACGTCGCAGGTTGCGGGATCGTTGTTGCCGCAATCGGGGCACTCAAAGCCCTCGTCAGTGGCGGAGAATTCGCCTTCGAAATCGCATTCGTAGCACTTATCGATCGGGGTGTTCGTGCCAAGGTAGGCAACGCGATCGTACGCATAGTCCCACACGGCCTCCAGCGCCTTCGTGTTGTGCGTGAGCTTCGGGTACTCGCAGTAGTGGATGAAGCCGCCCTTGGTCAGCTCTGCGTAAGGTGCCTCGAAATCGATCTTTTCGAATGGCGTGATCTTCTTGCGCACATCGTAATGGAAGGAGTTCGTGTAGTAATCCTTGTCGGTCACGTGTTCGATCTCGCCAAACTTCTCGCGATCCAGGCGGTTGAAACGATCCGTCAGCGACTCTGATGGCGTGGCATACACCGAGAACCAGTAGGGGTACTCCTTCTTCCACTGGTCTGTGTAGCGGTTCATCGCACGCAGGATCTCAAACGTGAAGTCCTTCGCTTCCGCATCTTTCTCCCACTCGGGGCCGTAGAACATCGTGGCTGCTTCGTACAAGCCGATGTAGCCCACCGAGACGGTAGCGCGCTGGCCACGGAAAAACTTCTTGACGTCCGTCTCCTCGTCGGATGCTCGCTTGCCGAAGGCGCCGTACTTGTAGAGAATCGGGGCATTTGCAGGGGACGCATCCTCGCATCGATCGATCCGGAACAGGAGCGCTTCCTTCATGATCTCCATGCGCTCGTCGAACAGCTCCCAGAACATATCCATGTCGCCGCGCGCCTCGATCGCGATACGCGGGATGTTGAGGGTGACGACACCGAGGTTGTTGCGTCCGGCGTTGATGTTCTCGCCGGTTTCTGGATCCACCCACTTCGGGAGGAACGAACGGCAACCCATGGGTGTCTTGTAATCGCCCTCGATTTCGACGAGGCGATCGTAAGACAGGATGTCCGGATACATGCGCTTAGCGGAGCACTCGAGGGCGAGCTGTTTGATGTCGTAGTTCGGGTCGCTCGGCTCGAGGTTGACACCACGGCGTAGGCCGAAGACGAGCTTCGGGAAGATCGCAGTGTGCTTATCCTTGCCGATGCCGCCGATACGGACCTCGAGGATCGCCTTCTGGATCTCGCGCTCGAATACTCCTTCGCCGAGGCCGAAGCCGAGGGTGACGAACGGGGTTTGACCATTCGAGGTGTAGAGCGTGTTGATCTCATACTCGAGCGACTGCATCGCGTCGTAAATGTCCTTAACCGTCTTCGCCATCGCGTAGTCCTCACGACGGTCTTCGGCAACCCACTCTTCGGCGTCACGCATGTGCTTGTTGTAGTTCAGCTGGGCGAACGGAGCAAGGACCTCGTCGATTCGATCAACCGAGGTGCCGCCGTACTGTGAGGATGCAACGTTCGCGATGATCTGCGCTATCTGGGCGGACGCCGTGTTGATCGACTTTGGCGATTCGACTCGGGCATTACCAATCTGGAAGCCGTCGCGGAGCATGCCAGGAATGTCGATGAGACAGCAGTTCGTCATCGGCTGGAACGGGTTGTAGTCAAGATCGTGAAAGTGGATGTCGCCCTTGATGTGTGCGTTGGCGACGGGCTTAGGAAGCATGTGCTTGAGCGCGTAGGCCTTAGCCACCGAGCCGGCCGTAAGATCGCGCTGGGTGTTGAAGACGGTGGCGTCCTTATTCGCGTTCTCATTGACAACGGACTTGTCGCGCGAGAGCAGCTTGCCCACTGAGTGCTGAACGTCCATCGCCTGCTCGCGAGCAACATCGCGATCATGGCGATACTCAATGTAGGCACGGGCGACCTCCGGGTACTTCGAGCCCATGAGGCAGTCCTCCACCGCGCGCTGGATCGCGGGGATGTCAAGATCTTCTTCGGGAAGATTGGCGACGACGGTCTTCGTGGCCTCCACTGCGAAATCGTGGTCTTCGATACCGCGGCTGTTGAGTGCCGCTTCGATCGCACGGTAAATCTTGGTGGCATCAAAGCGCACCGAACGTCCATCTCTCTTCAGAACCGAAATCTTCGTTGTGACGTCTAAGAGAGGCATGGACTTCCTTCTTCCCTCGTGGCTCCGCAGCGCACTGCACCTCGGAGAACCGCGATTATTTGCTGATCGGTGGTGAAATTCTGCGTGTTCAGGGCGATTTCACGGATATCTTGCTACTTTGGATAATTTCCGGAAAACCCTAAATGTTGTGCGCTATTTTTTTTCGAACACTACATATAGTAGCGAATTTTGACGTGCATGCCTACCATTACCGAAATGTGAACATCTGTCGCACACTCGTTTGGCAAGTTCTCGCCACAAACGCGCGCGCACTTAAAGAGCCCCGGCGTGTCGGATACGCATGGAACCTTCCTTCAAGGTTACGCCGTAACGTTGAGTCCTCGGGCTGCAGTGACGAGCCTAAATCTTGCCTTACACCGCTCCGGTGGCGGTGAGATAGGTCAGCACCGCGCGAACTCGGCGATTGTCCTCTCCCGGCGGCAAGCCAAGCTTCGTGAACACGTTCGAAACGTGCTTGGAAACGGCAGCTGCCGATAGAAACAAGATGTCCTGAATCTCGGCATTCGACTTGCCCTGAGCCATGAGCTCGAGTACCTCGCCCTCACGCGGGGTCAGAGCATCGAGAGCACTGCCCTTCCCGCGCACGAGTCCCGCGGCAACTTCGGGGTCGACCACCACGCCACCGCTCGCCACCACCTCAAGTGACCGCACGAAGTCCGCCACCCTCGAAACCCGTTCCTTCAACAAGTAACCAAGCCCGCCTCGCTCCGTGCCGGGCCGAGACATCGCGGAGGGATCAAACAGCGTTGACGCATACGCAGGCGCCACGTATTGGCTAAGCACCATGACGTTGAGCTCGGGGAAATCTTGGCGCAACTCGACGGCCACGCGTAACCCGTCGTCGGTCATCGTGGGTGGCATGCGCACATCCGTCACGAGCACATCCACTGCCTCGGGATCGTTGTGCTGGAGGGCGCGGACCTCCGCCAAAGTCGCGGGTGCATCTGATGTTTGCCCCACCACGTGGTGACCAACTCGTTCGAGAATTCCGGCCAAGCCTTCGCGCACCAGCACCGCATCATCTGCGAGGAAAATTTTCACAACCGATCTCCTTGTGTGTGTGCACAAACGCCGCTGCCAACGTCTGCGCCGATTGCGCTTTCGCCCCGGTGTAGCAGTAAGGGAATCGATCCCGCCACGGTAGTCGGCCCGCCGTCGGGCGAGTGAACCGAGAGCGTCCCACCGAAGGCTGCGAGCCGTTCCTTCAGACCGGCCAGTCCGCCACCCGGTTTCACAATCGCACCACCCGGCCCGTCATCAACAATGGAGACCTTGAGTGCTTCATCCGCCGCGAGCAACACCGTCGCCTTCGCGTCAGGCGCGTACTTTGCAATGTTCGTCAAGGATTCTGTCGCCAAGAAATAGGCAGCGGCCATAACTCCCTCGGGTAGCGCCGGAAGCGGGTTTGGAACGATGACCCGCGCATTTGCCGCCGACCTTTCAGCCGCGTCCCGAATCGCACGCTCTAAGCCGAGATCCGAGAGCACCTTGGGGTGGATCTGGTTCACAGTCTCACGCAACGTCTTAAGCGCAGTCTCGTTGGAACCCAGCGCGCGGGCGAGAACCTCGGGCAGGTCGGCGAGTGCCTCAGGCAACTCCCCTGCCATGTCCACGAGGAATACCGCCTCACCAATCGCCATGCCGGACGCCACGAGGTGTTGCTGCGCACCATCGTGGAGATCCCGCTCGATACGTCGCCGTTCAATTTCGAATGCTCGGACAATTTCAAGCCGGGACTCGGTAAGCTCCGAAATCTCCTTTGCGACGTCTCGCTGTCTGCGCCATCTCATAGCGCCAGCATATCTGCGCATGCTCGCCTCCCGAGCATAACCGCCGCAATGGTAGAGCTAGCTCTACCCTAAACTGGGTATATAGCACCATTTCACCTGGCCGCCGTATCGACTTGGATAAGAAACATGAACACGCAAGCACTCCAGGCCACCGGCCTCGTTAAGACATATGGTTCCGTTCACGCCCTCGCTGGCGTCGATATCACAATCGGCGCGGGCGAGCTCGTCGCTATCATGGGTCCGTCCGGATCCGGCAAGTCCACTCTTCTTCACGTCCTGTCCGGAATTTTGCTTCCCGAGGCCGGAGAGGTTCGTCTTAACGACGACGACGTCGTGACTACTCTCAGGGATTCTGCCCGTTCCAAGCTGCGCCGCGAGCGCTTTGGTTTCATCTTCCAGGATGGTCAACTGGTTCCCGAGTTGACCGCCCGCGAGAACGTGGCGCTTCCACTCATGGCGAGTGGCACCTCGCGTGGTCGTGCGATGCGCGCGGCCGACGAGTGGCTCGTGCGCCTGGGTGTTGGCGAGCAGAAGAAGAAACGCCCGGGAGAAATGTCGGGCGGGCAGGCTCAGCGCGTGGCAATTGCCCGTGCGATGGTTGCCAATCCCTCGATCATATTTGCCGACGAGCCGACCGGCGCCCTCGATCAGGCCACGGGCCACGAGGTCATGCAACTCCTGACGACCACCGCAAAGATGAATGGCACGACCCTCGTCGTGGTGACCCACGACCTCAAGGTCGCCTCCTGGTGTGATCGCCTCGTCGAGATCCGAGACGGCCTCATCCACACTGACCGTCCGCTATCCGCCGTCATGAACTCGGCAGCAACCTCCCATCACGCCGAACCCACCCAAAACACGGAGGCCCTGCGATGAACACTCTCACCATGGCTTCCAATCTCGCCGTTGCCCGCATCCGCAACGCGCGCGGCAACGCACTACTCGACGTGTTTGCAGTCCTCGCGTTCGCCGTCTCCTCCTGGCTACTTCTGACCACACTCGGTGGCGTGTGGATGTTCTTTAACCGCCGAGAATCGCTCTCTGAGCTCATCTTCGAGCACCTGGGTATCGGTTCCGACTTCACCGCGGGACTCGGTGATCTCTACTTCTCACTAGCCGTCATCGCGATTGGCCTCCTCATCATTCCTCTGCTCAGCCTCGGGTCGGCAGCCACACGCCTCGGCGCCAACGGCCGCGCACGCCGGCTCGCATCGCTCCGCCTCGTCGGCATGAGTGCCACGCAGGTCAACCTCATGACCCTCGTCGAGACCGCTCTCCAGGCCCTCGCCGGGTTTGCGCTCGGCCTGACCGTCTACATCGCCTCACTGCCACTGTGGAGTCGCCTGAAGTTCACCGCCATCAACGTCCGCACGTCCGAGATGCTTCTGCCGTGGTGGGGTTTCCTCGGAGCCTTTGCACTCGTCTCCGTCATCACACTCGTCTCCACCGTCGTGGGTTTGCGCCGCGTGTCCATTTCTCCGCTTGGGGTCTCGCGCCGCGAAACGCCGGCCGCGCTCAAGTATTGGCGCATTCTTGGCCTTGTTGCCATGGTTCCGGTAGTTATCTACTTCATGCGCAACACGCACTTGAATTCCAACATCCAACAGTTCGCTGGCATCGCCGCCGCGTTCATCGGCCTGTTCCTGTCCGTATCGCTCGTTGGCCCGCTGTTTATCCAACTGGCAGCCCGCCCGCTTGCTCGAACCGGTAACGCCTCCCGTCTCCTCGGTGTTCGACGCGTGATCGACGAGCCCCGCGCCGCGTGGCGTAACATCTCAGCGGTTTCTCTTATGGCGCTCATCGCATCAATCGTCGTCTTCGGACTCCAAATGTCGATCGACGTAGAGGATCCGGCCGAATTCGATCTGATCACCATCGTCGCCGCGGACATCGTCAAGGGCGTCACGATCGCACTAGGAATCGCACTCGTCCTCGGCGCAACCTCAACGCTCATCCAGCAGGCGTCCGACGTTTTTGACCGAGAGGACGAATCCGAAGCACTCATGAACATGGGGCTTGCGCGGTCTACGCTACTTAAGGCTCGCCTGTGGCAGGTCATGCCCCCGCTCGTCCTCATGCTCACCGTGACGATCGGGCTCGGTGCTCTCCTTGGCCTGGGCGCAGGAACGACGCCGAATTCAGACAACCTCTGTCTGCTAGTCATTGTGTCCGTCACGGGTATCGTCCTCACGCTTGGGGCAGTTCTGGCAACGGTCCCGATTCAGTCGGCTCTGCTCAAGGAAGCGACCCGCAAGAACGATTAAGTCCCACTTCCTGCACGAAATGAGGGCCAGTCACATTCCGTGACTGGCCCTCATCTCTTTGAGAGTTATTACTTGTTCGCAGCTTCGATGAACGCCTCGATGATGCCCTTGTTAAAGGCATCCAGATCGCGTGGGCTACGGCTCGACAAGAGGTTGCCATCCCGATGGAACTCTTGATCCACCCACGTGGCACCCGCATTCTTCAGGTCGGTCCTGATACGCGGCGTCGACGTCATAGTCCTGCCTTCGACGTCGCCCGTTTCCACGAGAATCCATGCACCGTGGCAAATTGGCGCCACCGGCTTTCCGGCTTCCATGAAGGCGTGCACGAACTTCTGCGACGCTTCGTCGTCGCGAATCTTGTCCGAGTTCAGCGTTCCGCCGGGGAGCACGAGTCCGAGATAGTCGTCCGCGTTGGCGTCTTTTGCAACGACGTCGACGTCGTACGTGCCGCTATGGTCCCAATCGCCGACCATCGCAGTAATCGTCCCAGGCTCATTCGAGACGAGCACGGGCTCTCCGCCTGCGGCCTCGACGGCCTTCCACGGCTCTGTTAGTTCGGGTTCCTCCACGCCACGGCGTGCGAGGAATGCAATCTTGTGGCCCTTCAATTCGTTTCCGGTGTACTCACTCATGAGTTCTCCTTTCGGTTGGCACGTTCCTTCTCTTTCTATCGACCATGTGCGGCCAAACTCAACGATTTCACCGGTGCGCGATATCGGACATACTAGGTTAGAGACATGAAGATCACGCCCTCAGACCCGTGTCCCTGCGGCGGCCCAACGATTGCCCAATGTTGTGGCCCCTACCTCGCGGCAGCCAAACTTCCGCCCACGGCCGAGGCCACGATGCGCTCGCGTTACAGCGCATTCGTCACGGACAATGCAGATCACCTGTTCCGCACCTGGCATGCCCGCACTCGCCCACACGGCGATATCGCCACCGGTTACGGGTGGATGGGACTCGAGATTCTTGACGTCGTGGATGGGACGCAAGACGACCAAACCGGCGTCGTTGAATTCATTGCAAAGAACATCCACGGGGACATTCACGAACGTTCTCGGTTCGAAAGGCGAGCGGGGCGCTGGATGTACGTCGACGCACAAGAGCTAGCTGATGAGGAGAGTGCGGCGGAGTAAGAACGAGTGTCCCCGCGGGAGTGATACGAGTGAAAGGATGAAGCATGGCACGAATTACTCGACACGATGGCACGCCGCTACGAGTTCTCGTCGTTGATGACGAGAAGTCGTTGGCCGACCTGCTCGCCGCCGCACTGCGCTACGAAGACTGGGATATCTCCACCGCACATGACGGCTCGACCGCCTTACAGCTCGCCAAAGAGACCGATCCCGACGTGGTGGTCCTCGACATCATGCTCCCAGACCTCGACGGCTTCGCCGTGCTCAAACGTTTGCGGCGCGACGTGGGCGATGTGCCCGTCCTTTTCCTCACCGCCAAGGATTCCATAGAGGATCGCGTGGCTGGCCTCATGGCCGGCGGCGATGACTACGTAACAAAGCCCTTCGCGCTCGACGAGGTGGTCGCCCGCATCACGGCTCTCGCGCGGCGTGCAGGAGTGGCAGCAAAAGAGGAGCCGGATGCCGAGATCGTCGTGGGCGATCTGATTCTCAATGAAGATTCACACGAAGTGTGGCGCGGTGGCGAGTCAATTCATCTGTCTGCCACCGAATTCTTACTTCTGCGTTACCTCATGATCAACGCGGGCAAAGTGATGTCGAAAGATCAGATCCTTGACCACGTGTGGGATTTCGACTTCGGCGGCAACTCGAACATCGTAGAGCTCTACATTTCTTATCTCCGCAAGAAGATCGACCGTGGCCGGAAGTCCATGATCCACACCGTCCGCGGGGTGGGGTACATGCTGCGGGCGGAGAACGAGGGCGGGTCGTAAGGATGTCTTTACGTCGCCGACTCATCCTTATCGTCATCGCGCTTTCCGCGGTGGTTATTGCAGCCTCCGGAGCAGTCTCGCATCTCGGGCTACGGGGCGAGTTGCTGGCCCAGGTAGAGGCAAACCTGCATCAAACTCAAGACGTGCTCGCTGGCCGCACAGGCCAGGGGCCCGGACAAGGGCAAGGACCAGGGCAAGTTCAAGGCGGTCGGGGGCAGGGCCAAGGTCAGACCGATCGATCGGAGGATCGGCCGAATCAAGCGGATCGGCCCTCTTTGCCAGATCGATCAGTGTTGGATCGGCCCGGTCTAGCCCCCGGGACCATCGCCTACATATCTGATGGTGCGAACGTTGAAGGCGGCATGGTCAATGGCAGGTTTGACATCGAGCCGCTGACGGACCGGCAGTTTGAACAACTGCTCGGCGTCAGGCCCGACGCGGATGTTCACGAGATCGACATTGATGGGCTCGGAGCCTACCTGGTGGTGTCGGAGCAGACGCCACAACGGCTATCGATCACCGGTCTCCCACTCGAGCAGGTCAACGCGACGCTCAGGGATAACATTGTGCGCCAGTCGGTGATTGCGCTCAGCGGGCTTGCTGTGATCGCCGCTGTTGGAGCACTGGCCATTCGGCGCGAGCTACGCCCGCTCGGCGTTGTTGTAGACGTGGCGAACGACGTAACCCGCACGCCCTTAGATTCGGGCGCGGTTGCTATTAGCCGCCGATCTCCGATTGCAGACCCACACACGGAAGTTGGTCAAGTCGGGGCGGCGCTGAACACGATGCTAGACCACATCGAGGAAGCTTTGGCCGCCCGCGAGGACTCTGAAAAGCGCGCGCGAACATTCCTCGCAGATGCGTCCCACGAACTGCGAACGCCACTCACCTCTGTCGCGGGCTACACGGAGCTGCTTCAAACCCGCGATCTTGACTCCGCCGACCAGGAGGTCGCACTCGAGCGCATCGCCGCAGAATCCACTCGAATGTCGAACCTGGTGGAGGACATGCTCCTACTCGCCCGCCTCGACTCGGGTCGGCCGCTCAACACGGAGCCCGTGGCCTTACCGATAATTGCCACCGAGGCGCTCATGGACGCTCAGGCCCTCGCACCAGACCACGCGTGGAGTCTCGACCTGCCTGAGGAATCAGATTCCGATTTCACAGTAATTGGCGACGAGGCGCGCCTGCGGCAGGTGCTCGCTAACCTGCTGACCAACGCTCGGCTCCACACTCCACCCGGAACAAACGTGACGGTGAGGTTCGAAGAGGCCGGCACGCGCTCGGCTGGTGATCGCCGTGTCATCATGACTGTCGACGACGATGGGCCTGGCATCCCCGCTCATCAGCTCGGTCATGTTTTCGACCGCTTCGCCCGCGGGGACGCCTCACGCCGACGCGATTCGGGAACATCAGGCCTTGGCTTGCCAATCGTGGCAGCGATCGTTGAGGCTCTCGATGGAGGCATAGAAATAGCGGCGGATAACGGCACGATCATTACCGTGTCGCTACCCTCCGCTGACTCTCCCTGAGTGCAGGCCTCATCGAGGAAACTAGGAGGTGGCGCCCCTGAGGAGTTCAATGTGACTAGTTGGTGCGCTGGCATTCGCCGGTCTCCGAACGCGGACCGGTTCCATCCTGCTTGCCAAGTCCCCGGCCATCAGCTTCACCCTTGCCGGCTCCTGCTCCTTGCCCAGCTCTTGCTCCTTGGCCCGTGCCGTCTTGAACACGGACACCCGCGCCGGATCCGTCGCCATTGCCTCCACCGGCGCTCTGGCCCTGGCCCCTGCCGATTCCCACGGCAAGGCCGATCTTGGCACCCGAGCAATTACGAAGACGCTCGCCTGCTTGTGCACGCGGGCCGGTGCCGTCTTCATAGCTGAGCCCAAAGCGGGCTCCAACTTGGGCACCGCGCGCGAACCCGCCACGCGAACCCGCCGCGTCACGACCCGAACCGTCCCTGAGCTCCTGCGGGATTCCGGTGCCGTCCATCTTTCCGCGACCAGCTCCGGTACCTGTGCCGTCACAGTCCTCAGGACGTTCGATGTCACCTTCAGTCACGACTTGTGCCTCGTCGCCCTGGGCCGGCGCATCCGCGTAAACCGCCGGAGTCCAGGCTCCGAGCGCAAACACCAAAGCTGCTGCACTTGCTTTCATTGCCATTGTCTTCTTCACAATCTTTCCTCTCGCTTATGCAGGGGAGGTGAGTTCCCCTTACTAATAACTAGTAAAGGACATGAAGATATGAGCAGCTCATGGCGAACTTAAGAGTTTCCTGTGAGTTTCCCGCGCACGTAGCCCTAGTGCATCAACGGCGGATGTTCGCGGCAAAGACCCAACATCCGCCACGTCTGCCAGCGCTCCTTGTCCCCGAGCCTTTTGGGAATCGCCTTTCGACCAATTACCACGACGAGCGCTGATTACTACGGCGTTATTGAATGACGACCCTGCCCGTTTACCGTCCGTTTGCAGAGACACGTTTACAGACACAAATGCGTCGCCCAACTCGATTTTGAACCGAGTTTTGCCATAGCTTTACTGCACACGCGCATCCATGATCGAGCACTCCTGCACCGATTCCCGTCAATGTGAAAATTTCTCGCCACGTAGTCCTGCTTTTGGCAATTCGCCAAACTTCGTCCCTGACGAATTTGACGGACATGGCACAATAGTCAGCGATGACAAGCGGAAAACCTTCCCAGAACTTCGAGCCAGATCCGAGGCAGGATCGAATGTCACGCCCGAAATCGGGCGATAAGCGACAGAGTTCCGGCAAGACTTCTCAGGATTCTGGACGAGGCCGCCAACGGCAAGATTCCGAAAAAGATCGCCCAGAAGGCACGGGCCAGGGACGCCGCAGGAACTCCCGGCGCCAACAGAACCGCGATCAAAGGACTGGCCGCCCTCGTGGACGGCGCGGTCGGCAGAACCGGAACCAACGCGGCCCCCGCCCGTATACGCAGCAGGAGCTCGAAGCGCGCCGCAAAGCACTCCCGACGATCACCTATCCGGCTGAACTTCCCGTCTCCGCCCGGCGCGAGGACATTGCGGACGCGATCCGCGATAACCAGGTTGTCATCGTCGCTGGCGAGACCGGTTCAGGCAAAACGACTCAGCTCCCAAAGATCTGTCTCGAACTTGGCCGCGGCATCACAGGAATGATCGGGCATACTCAGCCCCGCCGTCTTGCCGCGCGCTCCGTGGCCGACCGTATCTCGGAGGAACTCGGCGTCGAATTGGGCGATGCCATTGGCTATCAGGTCCGCTTCACTGAACAGGTCTCGAGCACCACACTCGTCAAACTGATGACCGATGGCATCCTACTTGCCGAAACCCAGTCGGATCCGGAGCTTCGCAAGTACGACACGATCATCATCGACGAGGCCCACGAACGCTCCCTCAACATCGATTTTCTCCTTGGCTACCTCGCGCAACTCCTGCCAAAGCGTCCCGACCTCAAGGTCATCATCACGTCCGCAACGATCGATTCCCAGCGCTTCGCCGAGCACTTCGGAGAACACATGTACGGCGGGTTCCCGGGCAACGAGGCGCCGATAGTTGAGGTATCTGGTCGCACGTATCCTGTGGAGATCCGCTACCGCCCGCTGTACGACGACGATTCGGCCAGCTCCCACGCGAAAGATCACGCCGAGAGCCCGGAGCGTCTTTCGAGGACCGAAGCCCAGGACCAAGTCTCCGGAATCATCGACGCTGCTGATGAACTGATGGCTGAGGGGCCGGGTGACATCCTCGTGTTCCTCTCCGGTGAGGGCGAGATTAGAGATACCGAGAAGGCCTTTGAAGAGGAGCTCGGAAACCGCTACGTACCTCCGGACGGCCACTCGTCAGTACCGAACGCCGTGGAAATCTTGCCGCTCTTCGCCCGCCTATCTGGCCACGAGCAGCGCCGCATCTTTAAACGCAGTAATTACCGCCGAATCATACTGGCCACGAATATTGCTGAGACGTCCCTGACTGTTCCCGGAATCCGCTACGTGATAGACCCGGGCACGGCCCGAATTTCTCGTTTTTCGAACAAGACGAAGGTGCAGCGCCTTCCAATTGAGCCGATTTCCCAGGCGAGTGCTAACCAGCGATCGGGTCGTTCAGGCCGAGTCGCGGACGGCATCGCTATCCGGCTGTATTCCGAGGAAGACTTCGAGGCACGCCAGGAGTTCACCGAACCAGAAATTCAGCGCACCTCTCTCGCATCGGTCATCCTTCAGATGGCATCCATGAATCTTGGCTCCGTCGAAGACTTTCCATTCCTCGACCCGCCCGACATGCGCGCAGTGCGCGCCGGCATCCAGCTCCTCGAAGAGATTGGAGCACTCGAGCAGATCAGCGCCACGTCGCGAGGAACCGTCATCGGCTCTGGTGGGCACGTGCTCACCGACACGGGTCGCGCCCTCGCCAAACTCCCCATCGACCCGCGCCTTGGCCGCATGCTCCTCGAAGCCGCAAACAACGGCGCCGCCGCCGAGGTCCTCGTGCTCGTGGCCGCCATGTCGGTCCAAGACGTCCGCGAGCGCCCGGCCGAATTTCGCGCTCAAGCCGACCAACTCCACGCTCGCTTCGTCGACCGAACCTCCGACTTTCTCGCCTACCTCAACCTCTGGCGCTACCTGCGCACACAGCAACGCGAGCTCTCCGGCTCCGCATTTCGACGTATGTGCCGCGCCGAATACCTCAACTGGTTACGATTCCGCGAATGGCAGGACGTCGTCGCCCAACTCCGTGAGCTTTCGCGTCCGCTCGGCATCAACCTCAAACCGATCAAGCTCCCGTCGAAGAACCAGCTCCGCGAAGCCGCCGCAGACGGTAAAGACAACTCGCACAACCAGGACGTCGCCCGCGCGGTCAAGGCGCTCGGCCAGTCCGCCGACACCCCTGCCGCCGACGCGATCCACAAGTCGATGCTCGTCGGCCTTCTGTCCAACCTCGGTTCCTGGGATGAGCGCTCAAAGGATTATCTTGGCGCTCGCGGCACACGCTTCGTCATCTGGCCGGGCTCTGGGCTTCACCGCCGCAACCCGGATTGGGTCATGGCCGCGGAGCTCGTGGAAACCTCCCGACTCTTCGCCCGCACAGTCGCCCGCATCAAGCCCGAATGGGTGGAGGAGGTTGGTGACCACCTCGTCAAACGCCAATATTCCGAGCCGTTCTGGTCCACTCGCCAAGGTGCCGCGATGGCCCACGAAAAGGTCATGCTATATGGCCTGCCGATCATCGCCGATCGCCGGGTTCTCCTCTCCAAAATCGGCACCGAATCATCCCGCGAACTCGCCCGTGACATGTTCATTCGCCACGGTCTTGTCGACGGTCAGTGGCGCCACCACCACGCCTTCGTCAAACACAACAAGCGCGAACTCGAGGAGGCACGCGAGGTCGAGCAACGCCTGCGCCAGGTGGGGTTAGTTGCCGACGCCGATGCCCAGTTCACGTTCTTCGACGAACGGCTTCCACAGAACATCGTCTCCGGTGGCCACTTCAATTCGTGGTGGAAGAAGGAGCGCCGAAACAACCCCGAGCTCTTGAATTTCACCCAAGATTTCCTCCTTGGAACAACGACTGTGTCCGACGCGGATTTCCCGACCAATTGGGTCCAAGGCGACATCACCCTGCCGATCGATTACCACTTCTCTCCGGGACAGCACGCCGACGGCCTGACAATCGATGTGCCGGTCACGTTGTTGCCCCAACTCACTGACGACGGCTTTGATTGGCTCGTGCCCGGCATGCTGGACGAGCTCGTCATCGCCACAATCCGCGCGCTGCCAAAATCCGTGCGCCGCAACCTCGTACCGGCACCTGATGTAGCCCGCGAGATTTCCGCACTACTTCCAGCGTGGGAGGACGTGGCCAGCGGCCAACCCGGCGCACCTTCCTTCCGCGAAGCATTCACGGGTGCGGTTCGCCGTCTCCGCCACATTGATATCGACGAGGACGATTGGGCAGCGGCCGTCCTCCCCCCACATCTCGAGATCACGTTTCGCGTGCGATCGGAACGAGGCGGCGTGCTTGACGAGGGGCCATCCATTACTGAGCTCCAACGTAGCCTAGCGCCGCAGACTCGATCAGCCGTCGAGTCGGTGGTCAAGGGCGCCGTTGCCCAAGCGCTCGACGAAGCTCGCGAAGAGTTGCTCCGTTCGGCGAGCGAGCCGTCCGAACCATCGCAGCCTCAGGCGGTCAAGGATGATCCCTCGTCAGCGACGGACCTGCAGCAACAAGCGCCCACTCCCATCGCTACCGAACACGGCATCG
>JBHWRK010000004.1:0-13794 GCA_043426715.1 Trueperella sp.
GCTCTGTCGTCGGCATGGCGGTGCGTGGAGGGCAGCCCGGCGGTGATCATCGCCTCGGTTAGGCCCTCGGGTGCCTGCGAGAGATAGGTTGTGATGCAAAATCCGCCGAACGATTGGCCGAGCGCCGACCACGGCTTGTTCCCCTGTAACGCCCGCCGCAACGCCTCGGCGTCCGCGACGATCGAGTCCTGCCGGAAGCACGCGAGATAGCTGGCCTGACTCTCGGGCGCCCCGATGCCCGCGAGCGCCCGCGCGTCAATCGCCGAGCTCTGCCCAGTACCACGCTCGTCAAGAAGCACGAGGCGATAATCCTCAAGCACCCGATTGACCCAGCCCCCAATGATCTCCGGGCGTGTGGCCGCAGATCCCGGCCCGCCTTGGAAGAACACGATCCGTGGGGCATTTTCATTGCCGTCGCGCACCAATTCGCGCGCAAAAATCTCAATCTCCCGTGGTGCACTCGCCGGCGCTCGATAATCCAGTCCCTCGTGGACGAGCGGCACCACGAGTCGATGCTCGTAGGCCGAATGCCCGGGAAGCGAATAGGAGACGGTACGCATCATGAGAGCTTCGTGCCTGGATCCTTTTCGGGATGTCCGTCCAGATCTTCGTTATTTTCACCGCGCAAGCGCGGGAAGGTGTCGCCCTCCGGATGGAAGCCAGACATGTCCTTGTAGACCTCGCGCAGGTAGTCCATGTCCTTCTTCATGTCGCCAGAAACGTGAAGGACGTCCTTCCAACCGTAGACTTTGCTTTTTGAATCGATGTACGCGAGCGTGACTGGCAGACCCGACTGGTTCGCGATGTGCCAGAAGCCTGACTTCCAATAGTCCTTCTTCGAGCGAGTGCCCTCCGGGGCGAGGATGAGCTGGACCCGGTCATCCTTTTCGAGCTCGCTCACGATCCCGTCCACCATGCCCGTCTTGCGCGAGCGATCCACTGCTATGCCGCCAACCGCGCGAATGATCGGGCCAGTGATGCCACGCGTGAGCGAGTCTTTGACGAGGAACTTGAACGGCATCTCCAGCGCCCACATGGCCATGAGCATGAACCAGCCGTCCCAATACGACGTGTGATAGGCACCAATGATGATGCCCTTGTCCGGCAGCGGTCCGGGCTTAAACGTCCACTTCGAGAACTTTTGGTAGGTGCGGGCGATGAATCGTTTGATTCGCAACGAGTCTCCTTTTTACGCGGCCGGGCGCGCGAGTTCCGCGTCTACGACCTGCTGGAACGTATCGAACGGGATGGATCCCGGGATGTAGCTGTAGCCGATAATGAACGCCGGCGTGCCAGTGATTCCTAGATTTTGCGTTCCGTGGACGTAATCTTCCTGGACCTTCGAGATGATTTCGTCCGACGTCAGATCTGCAGCAAACTGGTCAAGTTCAACGACGCCGACCTCGCGAGCCACGTCCGTCAGATCGGCTTCCGTCATAGTCACCGGGGTTTGGTCATACTGTTTTTGGAAGAGGTACTCGTAATATTCGAAGAACTTGCCCTGATTAGCCGCGGCGAGCGAGCCCTGTGCGGCTAACATCGAGTCTTCGCCGAGCACGGGGAGGTTGTGGTATTCCACGCGAATCGTGCCATCGTCGATGAGCGACTGAAGCTCGGGTTCGAGCTCAACGGCCGACATCGCGCAATAGTCGCAACGGAAGTCGTAGTAAATCTGTACGAGCAGGTCGGCATCGAGGTCGCCAAGGGCCATCGGGTCTGCGTCCTCCAGGCGCCACTGGCTTTCGATAATCTCCTTTTGTTGAAGGTCTACGGGCCCAAGTTCGGGAACTTGCATCTCGTCCTGTCCACCCTGGCCCTGACCACCTTGCCCCTGACCACCTTGTCCCTGGCCCTGCCCACGTTGGCCATCGCCAGCGGCATCCTCGCCGGAGCCAGCCTCAACCGAATCGGACTGGACGTCAGGCGTTGCCGCCCCGTCGTCGTTAATTTTTCCAATATTGAAAAATAGGAGCGCGACGAGCAGCGCCACGATGGTCACTCCAACCACCACCAGCGCCATGACGAGGTTGCGGTTTGTGCCGGTCTCTTGGGGTTCGGCAGTGTTGAGTTTACGATTCATGTGTCCTCCTGCGGACATCCTAGAGGACGAAGCCAAACGCGGGAGAGTTCGGCTCAAGCTTCTCGATGTGGAGGTCGGACTGCTCCATGCGCTCGAGCAGCGCGTCGAGGCGGTCCGGGTCCTCAATTTCGATTCCCACGAGAGCCGGGCCGGTCTCGCGGTTGTTCTTCTTCGTGTATTCGAACTGGATGATGTCCTCGCCGTCAGCGAGAACGTCGTCGAGGAATCCGCGCAGCGCGCCGGGCTTTTGCGGGAAGGTGACGAGGAAGTAGTGGCGCAGGCCCTTGTGAATCATGGAGCGTTCGACGATGTCGTCGTAGCGTGAGACATCATTATTTCCGCCGGTGACGATGCAGGCCACGGGCCCGGGCGGCAACTCATCGATGTAATCCAGCGCGGCAGACGCGAGCGCTCCCGCCGGTTCCGTGATGATTCCTTCCACCTGATACAACTCGAGCATTTCCGTACACACCGCGCCCTCGGGAACGACGACTATCTCATCCACCAAATCGCGCACGATCTGGAACGTGATATTTCCGGATCGAGCTACGGCAGCGCCGTCCACGAAGTTGTCGATTTCCGTGAGCGTTTGCGGGGCGCCCGCCTCGAGCGCCGCCTTCATCGAGGCCGCGCCCGTCGGTTCCACGCCGATCACTTTGACGTCGGGGTGGAACTGCTTGACCCATGCGGCCGTTCCAGCCACGAGCCCGCCTCCACCGATCGGCACGATGACGGAGCCCGGCCGCTGGCCTGCCTGCTCGAAAATCTCCTTGACCACGGTGCCCTGGCCGGCGATCGTGCGCACGTCATCGAAGGGGTGAATGTAGACGGCGTCGTGCTCCCGCGCGTAGGCCACGGCCTCCACCGAGCACTCATCGAAGGTCGACCCGAAAATTTTCAGCGTCACCCAATCCCCGCCGATATCGGCGATGCGGGCTCGCTTCTGGCGCGGCGTCGTTGACGGAATAAAAATCGTGCCGTGAATCTGCTTCTCGTTGCAAGCGAATGCCACGCCCTGCGCGTGATTTCCTGCCGATGCACACACCACCCCGTTCGCTGCCTCTGCCGGGTCCATCGTGGCGATGAAGTTGTACGCGCCGCGTACCTTGTACGAGCGGCCCACCTGAATATCCTCTCGCTTGAGCAGGACGGGCTGGCCAAACTTGGCGGTCAGTCGCGGCGACTCCTCCAGCGGAGTAGTGCGCACGGTGGTGCCCAGAGTTTGGTTAGCAAGAACGACGTCGGTTCCGGTCAGGTGCGTGTGGGTCATGCACCCATTTTCCCCGCCATTGCTAGCGAAACCAAATTCCCTTGAATTGGCGGACGGCGGTATTGTGGACGGTAACGGAAGGACGTGACATGAGGAAGCTAGCGGCCGCAGCAGGTATGACGCTCATGCTGTCAGCCTGCTCGAGCTCGATCACCGAGCCGGCATCTCCGTCCACCCCGTTATCGCCTTCATCGACCCCCACCGTTACCTCGACCCCAGAGCCCGAGCCGGAACTGGTGCGCAACCCGTACGAGGCGGGGGCGGAGCGTGATTGGTCGATTGACCTCATGGACAAGCCGAGCGCGGTGACCTACGACAGGCAATCAGGGACGGTCATTGTGGCGCTCGAGAGCCAGCGCGGGACCTTGCTCGAGGCATTCTCGGTATCTAATTCAGGACGCACGTTGCCCGTCTGGGATTTCGACATTGACGACGGCGGTGTGCTCGGCTCGATCGACGCCGCCAGCGGCTTGGTGTTTGTTCAGGTGGGAGCTTCGGAAACACCCGACGATCTGATCGTGCTTAACGCTCGCAGTGGTGAAGAAGAGCTACGTTGGAGCCGCGCGCACGTTTTAGATCCGGACGTGCCCATGCTCGTGGGCGCCTACGATTCAGGCGGTGGCATCGTTAAGCATGGCCGCGATTCCGTTCTTGCCGCGATCGTCGAAGAAACCGGCAAGGTGATCTCAGACGAGCGGCTTTTCATGCTCGATCAATCCAGTGACGAGGCCACGATCGGCGACAACATCGTCAACACCCACCTTGCATCACGCGCTGGCACCGCCTTCATCGTATATCCCGAACTGAGCGTGGTGTTCGGCGAGGAATGCTGGTCAGTCTCCGATGGCATCGTGTGCACCACTGTCGACGACGGCGATCTCAGCGTTATCGAATACGACCGGCGTGGCAATTCGCTTGCCGTGACCGAGATTGACGAGTTCGCGGCTGCGATCGTGTACGAGCCGGCGGCATTCAATGCAGATGTGACGGCCAAAGAGCTGGCCGATGCGCTCGCTAAACCCGTTGCGCGTGAGCTCCCGCAGGTGAACGAGCCGGAATCGGACGGTTCTAACGATGCGGACGGCGTGCCTGACGCGGGTGACCCGAACAATGTGGGTGGCATCGGCGAGGAACCGACAGAACCACCCGGTGACGTTTCGCCTGACGAGGCCTCTACGCCCGATCGCCCGGCGGCTGACGCGACACCCGCGCCTCCCGCCGATGATCCCACGACGGACGTTGACTCAGAAACCCCAGGCGCCGAAGGCGACGCGCTTGAGAGTGAGGACGACGTGGGCGGGAGTTCCATCTTCCCCTCCGACCGGATTCCTGCCATGTTGCATGACGGACAATGGGTGACGGACCTGCCCGCTGACGTCGAAGTTCTGACACGCGGCGCGCCCTTCGGGTTGTTCGGCGACCGCCTCATCAACGTCGTGACCCAGGAAGAGCTCCTCGACTCCACCGTGCTAATCGGTCAGGGACGCAGCTCCGACATGTTCTTTGAATGGGATGGCGCGACGCTGAGTTATCTGCGCCCCCTCGGCTAGTAACCCAGAAGATCCTCAACCGTTAGCCAAACTCTGCGACAATGGGCGCAAAGACGCGGTCGTCGAGCCAGGCCGCGACCCGATTGCCGAACACAAGGTCGTACAGATGGTTTCCTCGCGAGAGTTCCCGTTCGAATTCGAGCGGAAGTTTTTAGTCAAGGCGCTCCCGGCCGGCGTCGTAGAACATGGTGCACCGCAAGTCATCATTCAGGCGTACGTCTTCGCCGAAGCCGGGTACGCGATCCGCGTGCGGCTTCAGTTCCGCGGTGCTGTACTTCCTGATGAGCCGTTTAATCCGGCTACCGACGAACTTGGAGCGTACGAGCGTCGTATGCTTGCCGACCTCATCAACGGCAAGCACGATGACGCCGTCGCCACCGTTGCCGTGAAGTCCCCGTCCATCAATGGGGAGCGGTACGAAATGGAGACCGAACTCGACACTGACGTGGCCGTGCAGATCATTCAGCGCTCGCCGCGCGTGGTAGCGAAAACGCGGCATTCGCTGTGGTTTAACGAGGACGGATGGGAGTTCGATGTGTTTGCTGGCCAAAACGCGGGGCTCATCGTGGCGGAAATCGAGAGGCTGACTCCCGTGGTCGATCTTAAGATTCCTGAATTTTGCGTGACGGAAGTCACCGCCGACCCGCGCTTTACCAACGACTCACTCTCCAAGGAACCATGGCAGCACTGGGACGTGCTTTACATGACGGAACTGTCCCAGCGCGGTCCTTTCTTCCTTGATTTACACAGCGCGGACTAGCGTTCGCTGGCTGAGCTCGAACAGTGGCGGAGGGCCTCGTTCCGCAGGGTGACATGGTCCGCTACATCTGGCCAGGAGTTCCGCCCCTAGGGTGATAGCTCCGAGCGTGAGTCAGGAACATAATGGGTGCATGGCAACCAAAAAGCTGACCAACGTCGTGCCCCAAGTCCTTATCGCGGTGGGACTAACCCTCATCGTCTTGGTGGGGATGAGTATGGCGCGCGCGAGTGCGTCGATGGCAGTAGTCGAAGATCAGCAGGTGACGTACTTCAATCACGACGTGGCCACGATCGAGGAGTTCCGCTCGCAGTACGTGGGCGACAACTCCAACACTGTCCAGTTGTTGTATGCCTTGCCGCTTGGTGAACGTATCGACAGAGTGGAGATCCATGAGCGGGATATCGACGTGGTTCTCACAGACGCACCCAACGTCGATCCGTTGGCCGAGCGAGATGACGCTCTATATTCTGCGATTGCCTTCTTCGCGGCGGTCGACAATGCCGACTCTGTGACCTATCACTCATCGACAGGTGAGTTTGTGATAAGTCGATGGTCTGTGGAAGGTCGTTTTGGTCGACCCTTGAGTGATCTACTCGATTCTCCTGAGCAGTGGCAACGAGTGCGCACGTTGGTACCTATCGAGGCTGACTCTCTGGTGTCATAAGCGCTCAAGGTGCCATTGATGACTGTCAATAAACCTGATAGTGGACAGATTGTTCATCGCTTGACCAGTGCTTATGCCCATTTTTTTGCTGTGATTTAAGTACGAAAGTAGTTGAAAGCCATTGACATTTTTACCGGTTCAGATATGATGATGGGAAAGCTTGCGCATCGGGTTTACACCTGTTTCGCGCCCGGCAGGGTCCTTCCTGATTGACAACTGAGGTGAGCGGTTCTCAATCATTTCCCTGCCTAACTGGCTGGTACGAGGTGTTTGCTGTCCTCTCGTACCAGCCAGTTCCTTTTTCTCGTACCGGTCTTACTGATAGGCACGTTTTTAGACGGGCTGTGAGGCGGGAGTGGCAGGTTTCGTAGTGCCCGGTGTTAAACATCCTCCACTCCTGGTGACCGCTAGCCTTTGTAGAAAGGCCAGGTGGGGCCGCGTCGAGGTGTGCCAGAACGCCCCTGACTATCCATCCAGGCTCTCCAGTGGAGGATCTCAATATTTTGCTTGTGTGCCTAGGGGCGTCACCCGAGTGCCGGTACACTGAACCCATGCAGGAACTTGGAATTTCATCGATCCACCCAGACGCCCCAGCGATGTTTTCGGCCGCCGCGATCATGCGTGCGCCGATCGATCTCGAGCAAGCGATCAGCCGCATGAGCTCCCTGTGGGGTGAAACGATCGATCCGCAGTGGGAGCAAGCCAATCCCGAGGATCCCAACACCCGCATCCTCCACTTCGACATCGACGGCGTGCACGTCCTCCTCACCCCTGTGAACCACGGTCTCACCCTCGACAATGGACAGCTGCCCCTCCATCGATTCCACGTTGCCGCCTCGTTCTACGCACCCGAAGACCAAGCTGACGAAGGCGAACTGGCTAGCGAATCGTCCGCGACGGCGCTGCCAGAGCTTCGTCGTCGTCATCGAATGGTCTCCGCACACATCATCTACACCGAAGTCATGGATGTTCTCATGCGCGAGCCGGCCGCGATGGGCGTGTACCGCGACGAGCTGGGCGTTCTCATGCCGCCCACGATGGTCACCGAACTCTCCGATCTGTTGCGCAAAGGTCAGGCGCCACTCCCACTGTGGATCAACGTTCGAGTTCACAAGCACGACCTCGTCAACGGCCGCACTCTCGGCCTACCCAATTTTGGCCATCTCGACCTGCAAGTCCGCGAATCCACCCGCTCCGACGAGGACGTGTACAACCTACTCATGAACGTCTCGAATTACATTGCAACTGGCGACACGTTCTTGCTACCCGGCCAAACGCTTGGCATGCGCGAGGGCGAGGCGCTCGCGATTTCCCAAGAGGTCTCGCAGGCCGACGGTGCCACGGTTATCCGCCTCGACTTCTAGGTCTTGCCCATCGGTTTCTTGCAGATTTTTCTCCCGTCGGCATTCTTTTGGCACGATCCCGACGCAGGGCTTAGGTCTTTCAGTTCACACCCCGCGAGTGGCACGGCTGGTGACCACTAGATATAGTGGTAAAAATATTTCAGACCCGAAGATGGAGTAGTTTTGGTGCTTATCGCAATTGGCGGAATGATTGGTGTTGGCAAGACCACCGCGGCCAATCTTATCTCCCAGCATCTCGATGCCCCGCTCCACTTGGAGAGTGTCGAGGGTAATGCCATCCTCGAAAAGTTCTACACCGCTACACCAGAGGAGGAGCAGGCCAAGCGCTACCCGTTCTTGCTCCAGCTCAGCTTCCTCAACTCACGCTACACAGACATCAAACGGGCCCTTATTGAACGCCATGCGGTGCTCGACCGTTCCATCTACGAGGACTGGTACTTCGCCCGCGTCAACACAGATATGAACCGCATCTCCGAGCTTGAGTTCGCGATCTACGAGGAATTGCTGGCCAACATGATGGAGGAGCTGACCTTCTTCCCGAAGAAGGCCCCGGATCTGTTCGTCTTCCTCCACGCTGAATTCGATACGATTCTGCGCCGCATTTCCAATCGCGGCCGCGACTTCGAACAGGACGAGTCTCAGCTTGCCTACTTCCGCCGCCTATGGGAGGGCTATCGCGATTGGGTGGAGACGACGTATCAAGAATCGCCTGTTCTCATCTTCGACACCGACCGCTACGACCTGTCCGTTCCCGAGCACCAGCAGTATCTGCTCGAACTAGTGGATCAGGAGCTTAGCAAACAGGGTCTCCTCCAGAGCGTCTAGGACCGGGCAACATTCGTCATTCCGCCCGTGTCGCGGACGGGTGCTAGCATAAGCGCGGACGTTCGAGCGATCGGCGCCCCGAACCCCGGCTCCGGCCGTGCGGTTCGCATCCGGGTGGTGGCAGCGCCCGGTGATATCGTCCCTTTCTGACGCACATGTGGAGATTTCATGAAAGCTGCCTATGCGCCGATTCGGCGCGGATACTACGACATATTTGTTGCCCTGTTCGTAGCCTTCCTTTTGCTGTCGAATATCGCGGCCACCAAACTCATTGACGCTGGCCCACTCATTTTTGACGGCGGCGCCCTGCTCTTTCCACTCACATACGTGATCGGCGACGTCCTCTCCGAGGTTTACGGTTTCAAGGCCGCACGAAAAGCGATCGTGCTCGGGTTTATCGCCTCGATCGTCGCATCCGCCACCTTCTACTTGGTGCAAATCGCCCCGCCGGCTGCCGAATACGAAAACCAAGTTGCCTTCGAGGCCGTGCTCGGCGTGGTTCCACGTTTCGTGTTCGCCTCGCTATGTGGTTATATTTTTGGCCAATTCCTCAATGCCTACGTGCTCACCGCGATCAAAAACCGTTGGGGTGAGCGGCACTTGTGGGCGCGGCTCATTGGCTCTACGGTGGTCGGCGAATTCGTCGACACCATCCTCTTTTGCATCGTCGCCTGGTACGGCGTGGTCTCGTGGGGCACGATCCTCAACTTGACCGCCACCGGCGTTGTTTACAAGGTGCTCGTGGAGGTGGCGCTTCTGCCCGTTACCTACGCTGTGATCAACTGGACGAAGAAGAACGAGCCGGGCTACGGCGTCGTTAACGAAGAATCTGGAGCGTAGGGTGAGGTCATGACATTTACGTTGGGAACGCGGCTCGAGGGGGCGCTCGGGCGCACGGGCACAATTCACACGCCGCACGGAGATATCGCTACGCCGGCATTTATTCCGGTGGGCACAAAGGCCACGGTCAAGGGTGTGACACCCGAGGAGGTCGCACAGGTGGGCGCGCAGGCGGTGCTCGCGAACGCCTATCATCTGTACCTGCAGCCCGGCTCGGACGTCGTGGATGAGGCGGGCGGTCTGGGGCAGTTCATGAATTGGCCCGGCCCCACGTACACGGACTCCGGCGGCTTCCAGGTGATGAGCCTCGGTTCGGGCTTCAAGAAGGTGCTCAGCGAGGAATTTTCCGGCAAGAAAATGAGCGATGACGCCGTGGCGCCCGGCAAGGAAAGACTTGCCAATGTGGATGACGACGGCGTGTGGTTCCGCTCGCACTTGAACGGCGATTTGCATCGGTTCACGCCCGAGATTTCTATGCGGATCCAGCACGAGCTGGGCGCGGACATCATCTTTGCCTTTGATGAGCTGACCACGTTGATGAACTCGCGAGGGTATCAGGAGGAGGCACTTGAACGGACGCGGCTGTGGGCCGAACGGTGCTTGGTGGCGCACAAGGAGCTGACCGAGGAGCGCGAAGGCAAGCCGTATCAGCAGCTGTTTGGTGTGATCCAAGGTGCACAGTACGAGGATCTGCGGCGCAAGGCCGCGCGGGACTTGGGTGCGATGGAGGTCGATGGCCAGCGGTTTGATGGATTCGGCATCGGGGGAGCGCTCGAGAAAGAGAACCTGGCGACGATAGTGAGTTGGGTGAGTGAGGAGTTGCCCGAGGATCGGGCGCGGCACATGCTCGGCATCTCCGAGCCTGACGACTTCTTCGCGTGTATCGAAAACGGCGCGGATACGTTCGATTGTGTGAACCCGTCTCGAGTGGCACGCAATGCGGCGATCTATTCGCCGGACGGGCGCTTCAACGTCACGCGGGCCGAGTTCAAGCGCGACTTCTCGCCGCTTGTCGAGGGGTGCGAGTGCTACACATGCACGCACTATACGAAGGCGTACATGCACCATTTGTTCAAGGCGAAGGAGATCTTGTCTGCCACGTTGGCCACGATCCACAACGAGTACTTCACCGTGAAACTCGTGGAGGACATTCGCGCCTCGATCGAGGATGGCACGTATTGGGAGTTCAAGGACCAGGTGCTACGACGCTTCTACGCCAAGTAGAGCAGAACTCTTTACGCGAACTCGCAACACTGCAACTCACATTTTAAATCGTGAAGCACTGGGGGTGTCGAGGGATGATCGATTCGATACACACCGGTACTAACACTCGAAGGTTTGAAGTATGAGTTGTAGGTCACTTCAAGTGCGGCTTTGGAAATCGATGTGTGGTTTAGGACGATTTAGCTGGGTTAAATAAGGAACAGCCCTGGCCGATGGGTTTTAAAAGTGCGGACTGTTACGAACAAGCTTGCGCTAAGCGGCAAGTCCTATTCTTTATCGTCATGAAAATGAGGGGGATTCCGCTGAGTGGGCCCTGCGGCAATCACTTGGCTCAGCGGACGGTGAATTTTCCGAAATCGGGCAGGGGCCGCGACCTTTGTTCAGAACAGCGGAGCCCTAGAAGCGGCGGTCGGTGGCGTCACGCAGCTTGATGAGCGTCTCGTCGTCGGGGAAGCCAGTGATCGTATAGCGCGGGGGCCAAGCGTTATCGTCCTGGCTGAAGCCCTCCGGCCATAGCTCTGCTGCCACATGCGTGCGTACCGTGATGTTCACTGGCGTCACGTCCTCCCACGGATGCGGTGACTGCTGACGCGTAAACGTTATGAAATCCGTCTTTGGCACGGAGCCATAGTTGTCGGTGGCATCCCAGTCCGTCGTGGACACCCGCTCACCCGTTTTCAACCGGCGCGGCACGAACGGCTTGAGCGCACCCATCGAATCCCACTTTTGCATGATCCGCACCTGCGACCCATAAATGTTCTCGCGGAAGTGATTTCGCAACGCCCCGAGCACTTCGGCCAGCGGCGAGCCTGGGAATGGCTGCCACTCCAGCCACCCATCGGCTGCCACGGTGTGTGGCAACGGATAAACGGCATCCGCCGAATCTCGCTGCGCCAGCAACAAGGTAAAGAAGTCCACCAAGTGCGGATCGTCCGAAAAAACCACGTACAACTTCGTTCGGGACGCCGGCACAAACAGCGGAATATCATCCGGCCGCTCTTGGGCTATCCGCTCCGCAACCTGCTGAATCATGTCTAAATCCGCGAACCAGCTCAGCTCGTAGTTCACCGGCTGCAGGAACGTCATCACGCGTGCGCCCGCGATCTCCGAAATCTCAAGCTCCACTGTCTGCTGGTTCTTGTTCGTCATGAGCCTCAACGTCATCACGGCCTCACTCAAGAGCTCGCCCAGCTCTCGCGAGTCATCCTCGAGTTGAGTGTAATAAATAGGCTCGATCGTGTCCGGAAGATCGTGCGCGATCCCTACGGCTAAGAAGTCCGTGAGCGGCAGGTACACCATCGAATCTGCGTCCCGATGCGAGGGCAAGAAGTAGTCCGCCGCGCGCACAATCGGCATCACGGGAGCGTCCTTCTTCATGGTTTCCCAATCGGCATCCGCCGTGATGAAGCGGTCAGTGGGCTCCTCGGCCCCTGTCACATCGTTGCCATTCGCGTCCATTGCCGAAGCGGAAGGTCCGTCAGGGCGCACCGCGAGATCTGCCGCCTCGTCGACCCGCGACTCCTCCGCCTGCTCCACGCCCACGTCGATGAGTCGATTGAGCAAAATTTCTTTCTGCTCGTCCGTCGCGTCCGACTTGATGAGCGCGCCCGGCCGGAAGCGAAATGCCCGTCCGTCGGGGAGCAGCACGTCCAGCCAGTCGCCATTCGCGTTGACGAACGCGCTCTGCAATTTTGGATGCTTCGCCGCTTGCTCTAGTGTCCACTCCATAAAAGTCATGCTTCATTGTTTCAAAGGAATGTGACGGAGAGAAACCACAGACCTATAGCGCGCCGCCCCGCACAGGTCTACGCTGTCGGATGTGAGTATGAATCGCCGCCGGTACCTCCGTCCGGCTACCGCGGTCACGCTAGGTTTCGCGACTCTTATCGCCACCGGCACCGCTCTTTTGTCCACACCCTTCGCCAGCGCACACGGGCGTGTTCCCTTCATCGACGCGGTTTTTACCGCGACCTCCGCGGCGTGCCTCACTGGCCTGATCACGGTGGATACGGCAACCGCGTGGACCCCGTTTGGGCACGCCGTCATCATGACGCTGATCCAGCTCGGCGGACTTGGGTTCATGACGTTGGCCTGCCTTTTGTCAATGGCGCTCGGTGCCCGGCTAGGTTTACGACGCCGGTTGGGTGCACAAGCCGAAGGGCGAGGCCTTGACTTGGGCCAAGTAACTTGGGTTGTCCAAGCAACCCTCGTGTTTTCGTTGCTGACCGAAGCGGTCGTTGCAACTGTGCTCACGGTCCGGTTTGCCACCCACTATGGGTACTCGTTTGGCCGAGCACTTTGGGAGGGTGTGTTTCATGCGATCTCCGCGTTTAACAATGCGGGATTCGCACTGTACTCGGACAACGTGGTGAGCTTTGCGACGGATGCCGTGATCCTGCTTCCCCTGGCGTTCGCCATCATGATTGGCGGATTCGGCTTCCCGGTGCTTTTGGAGACGGCGCGGCGGGCCGGACGGCGGATGCGTGGGCTAACACCCCGGAGGATGAGGGCGCAGGCCGAGGGCCGAGATCGTGAAAGGACCGGACGGCGTCATTGGTCACTCACTGCCGTATTCACGTTGACCGGAACGGCCATGCTCGTCATCGGCGGATCGGTCTTCGTGGGCGTGAGCGAATGGAACGGCGCCCTCGGCCACCTCGACACCGGAGAGCGGGTGCTCAACGCGTTCTTCGCGGGAGTGAGCCCCCGAACGGCTGGATTCAACGCCGTCGACTACGCAGAATTTTCCGCGCACAGCCTGCTCGGAACGGACGTCCTCATGTTCATCGGCGGTGGCTCTGGCGGTACCGCTGGCGGCATCAAAATTACTACGCTGGCCGTTATTTTGGCGGCGATCCTGGCGGAAATTCGCGGCGATGAAAGTGTGCGCGTTCATGGCCGGACGATTAACAGGCGGGTCGTTCGCCAGGCACTGACGGTGGTCTCTGGCGCGCTCATCTTGGTGATGGCCGCGACAATCACCATTCTCGCTATCGCCCCACAGTTCAGCACCGACCAGGTGCTGTTCGAAGCGACGTCCGCATTCGGAACCGTGGGACTATCGACGGGCATCACCAGCGCACTACCTAAGCCCGCTAAGATCATCATCATTCTTCTCATGTATATCGGGCGCCTTGGGCCGCTGGTGGTCGCAACTGCGCTCGCGGGCAGGACGAGGGTCCGCCTGCACGACTACCCCGAGGAAAGGCCCGAGATG
>JBHWRK010000005.1:0-4261 GCA_043426715.1 Trueperella sp.
TGTCTATGGTCCCGGTGGACTGCCATGAAGTACAGCTCGGTGACATGGGGGAAATGGTGGTCGAGCAGGGCTGCTCCGACTATTCTGGCTCCTTTTGCGACGATCCATGTTTCCTTTGTTCGTGCGGCATCTATGTATTCCTGGTTAGCCTCTGGTAGGCCAAACCACTCCGGTAACGAGCCGATAATCTCGGTTATTTGGGCAGGGATCGGGATTGACCTTTCGACGGCCCATTGAGGAGATTTCTGTTGCATGATGAGTCACCCCCGATAGATTTTGTCGCGTCGGCCAATGGAAAAGATTTCGATAGTGACAACGTCGTCATGAATGAGCGCGAGAACTCGGTACGATCCAACCCGGTATCGCCATTCGCCAGAGTGGTTGGCGGTCAGTGCTTTTCCAAACGCTCGAGGATTGGTGCATTCGTCGAGATTATTCTTGATCCAAGTGGCAAGGATACGTGCGTCAAACCGGTCCATCTTCTTCAGCTGTTTGCGGGCCTTGGATGTCAGTTCGACTCGGTACCTCACGGGGGAGTGGTCAACACTCATAGCTCATCAAGGATGTCGTCAATGCTGTATCTCTGTCCGTCGTCGGCCGCTATTGCCTCGCGAAGCTCCTCGAGATCGTAGGCGTCTTCAATCTTCTCCAATATCGCAGATCTGGCGAAGTCAGAGATGGTGACGCCTTCGAATTCAGCAAACTTGCGGACAAGCGAAGCGTCTTCATCTGACATTCGAACTGTCATTGTGCTCATGCTTCATCCTCCTCTAGTGTTGAATACAGTGTATTCAGAGCGCTCTCTCATGGCAAGCGAGTAGCTTGGGATTGCGCTCCCATTCCGACCAATAAAGGTTGAGCCGGTAATGTTCCTGAGACAAGCATGCGCCTTGTTTGTACTGCGGGGCTGTAAGTTATTATTACTGGTCAGCGGGGCGATGCTGTGCCGGCTCGCAGGAGCTCGATCGGTGAGTGCCTGATCATTGGTGTTTTCGCAGCCCGTCAAGGAGCGTATGCAAAGTTGACGCTACAGGTCGTCGTCGGCCCACGGAACTAGTGTCGTGCTGCCATTCTCCCAATCGCTACGAAGTACGGCATACGCTACGGAAGCCAGCGGCTCGCCACCGTCAACCGGCCACCCCTGCCGGTAGTGAGCTTCCTTCACCCACCCAGCTTTGAGGAACGTCTTCCGCATCGCCACATTGTCTTCCCTGGTCTGTCCTTCAAAGCGACGAATGCGTGGAAACTTGTCGAAAACCCAGCCTGTCGCGCGAACTAAGATCTCCACACCGAGCCCGCGACCTCGGTACTTCTGGTCGAGGCGAAGGTCGAATACTGGAGTGTCATCCTCGAGATCCTCCAGTCGGAAGAATCCGATCCGACCTAGCTCGACATGGTCAATCCAATATGAGTCGTTTTCAGAGTTTCTGTAGGCTCCATCTGCGATAGCGTCCCTAATATACTCTGCAGATGGGTTGGAGTTCATATGGAATGGCCAAGTGTTCGATGTCATAAATGCGATCAACGCATCGGACTCAACTTCTGGTTCAATTCGGCTAAAAGAAATCATGTCATTCTCTCTGGCCTCGGCTCTTCCGAGAGTTGAGTGTAGCACTTTCTTGAAAGTAGCACTTATCCCGACGATGTCATGGCCCGTCCTGTTCGCGAAGAAAGTTTTCACATTGCTCATCCGTGATTCTTCTCCACCATTTGTACTCTGCTTTTGATACAAAGAATTGAGTACAGACTGAACCCCTCGGGTTCCGCGTTTTACCTAGTATTTCGCGGGATTCGAGGGGTTTTCTGCTTTGTTGCGACCCGGAGTGTGACCGTGAACGGATAAACCCGTCAACGTGAAACGACGTCGACCATTTAGGTATCCTTACCCAAGGCAGGGCTTTGCTACATCTACCATGCTTTGGGCTAGGTGTGCTAGATCTGGAAGAGGTATACATGGCTAACCATGCAAATGGCTCACGCAAGTGGCTCTCGATTCTCGCCGCGCTGGTCATTGCCGGTGTGCTTCCGGCATGTTCATCGGATGAGGCGCCAAAGTCCGATGCGCCCGAGGCCACACCATCAGTCGACGCGAAACCCGCTATCGATGCCCTCCACGCGAGCTACGAGGGAACTGGAGCATACGACGTCGACCCCGAGGTAACCACGATTCAGCCGGATGAGAGCATCGTGGTGGACGGCGTTAAGAGCTCCGGCGGATGGCAGGTATCGCAATTCGACGATTTTGAAACTCCGCAAGTGAATGGCGAAGACGTCATGGGACACCAGCCAGTACGTCTGTACCGAGACCTCGGTCTGCGTCAGGACTTGACCGACTTCGTCGAAACCGAACGGAACGACGCCGGTGGAACCATCGTCTTCAAACCACAAAACGCGATGGGTATTCAGGCAGGTGGAAGTGGTCCTCAGGCATTTTCATCTCCGCCGGAAAATCTGCCGAACCTCATCGAAGAAGATTCTTGGGGCGTCCTTAATGAACTCCATGTCGTGATCTACAACGACCTGGAAACCGGAAAACTCCTCGAGCGCCCGAAACTCAAAACGTACAAGGTCAATCGTGAATCCGATGAAATCGCCGCACCGCAGGTCCGCTACTCCATTGATGAGGCCGGCGCCCTCAACCTCGCTTGGGATCCTGTGGATGGCGCGGACAGATACATGCTGGTGACGTTGAATTACACGTCCGAGCCAGGTCCTGATGGAATCGTGCTTAACACGGGATACACATTAGCGATCGCCGACGTACGCGGAACAGAATTTACGTCGATCCCTGCCGATGAAACCAATCCGGTGACAATCAATAACGACTTCAGGTCGAGTGTTGAATCGGAAAATGAGCTGTACAGAAAGGCAATTGAACAGGTCCAAGCGTTGGAAGACCTTGATGACGGCGCCCAGGCAGCGGTGGACATCACCGTCATCGCCTCCGACGGCGTCAATAACTCGGCAATGAGTAATTTGGTGAACTATGACGATTACGGGAGTGCCCTGCCATACTCGCGTGCGTACTTTACGGAGGAGCAGACCGCCAAGGTTCCTCAGGACCCAAGTTATCCCGGCTGGTACGACGCCATCGAGGATCTCCCGCGCACGGTGCCGATCACAATGGTGGACGGCACTACGCGCTTCGTTTCGGTGAACTATGAGCCGGATGGGGTCGAAGCTCTTAGCGACGAAGGTTCGATTCGAGTTCCTTACACCCTAGGCGGCACCCCTTTTGAGGGTGCTTTCAATATCAAGGACGACAACGACTATGCTGCTCGCCTGACCGCCGTCATCGACGACGTGGAACGCGGAAACGCCAGTGGCATCATGAACCAATCGTTTAGCTTGGAAGAAGTTGCGGAGGCGCAGCTCGCGTCGCAAGAGATTTCTACGGTGCGCCCGGAAGTTCCGGATCCAGTTTTTGCAACGACGGCGTTGGGCGAGTTTCTTGCAGCGAATCTGATCGCCGGGTCCGAGTGGATCGACCTATCCAACTTCCCAGAGGCTGATAGCCCCGAATACCTGCGTGGAGCCGTGTTTGAGGCGATCTATCAGAACCCCACCATTATGCCGATTGACCGCTACCAGTACGTTGACGGGCGCAAGCTGCTCGGTGTCACCTACAGGTACGACGCCGATGAGCGGGCGAAGCGCCAAGAGGAGATTCGGGCGAGCCTCGATGCGGCACTCGAAAGCGTTGTGACGGATGGCATGTCTGACCTCGAGAAGGCGAACGCGATCAACACCTACATCGTTGACAACAGTGAATATGACTGGGTCGCCCTCAACGCAGTCTACAATCAGGACGTCCGCGTGCCGGACATGTACCTTGATTCCTTTTCGACGTACGGTATCGCGGTGAACGGAACAGGCGTGTGTGGCAGCTACGCAAACACGTTCGACTACATGGCGGCGAAGGCCGGCCTCGAATCCGTCGTGGTGATTGGAAACATCAACGGCGCCCCGGAGGAAGGGCACGCATGGAACGCCGTGCAGATTGAAGGCGAGTGGCGCTATTTTGACGCTACGTGGAACGACACGGGAGGCGAACCCGCTAAATTCGCAAACCTTGAGGCTTCGGATCCGCTCATTGCGGATAGCCATGTGACGAGGAATAACTACATTCATCCGCTAAACATCGGCCAATACAAATAGTGCGGGCGGTGCCCTCAAACGATGATGGAAAAACGACGTGGTTAAGACTTAGTCCAATAGACTGTCTCGAAAGTCAACATCTCACCCAGGGGGTGCCCAGAAG
>JBHWRK010000006.1:0-5153 GCA_043426715.1 Trueperella sp.
AGACTTACGTCACCCGTCGCCGTCTTGCCATAGGAACTTGATCAACCGGCAACTAGGATGTTGTGCGTCTATACCGGGATTTCCGGTACCAGAATTCGGAAGAGGTACACGTGGCAGATCGTCCACTCCATGTTGCAGTCATTGGAGCCGGCCCAGCCGGTATTTACGCGTCGGACATTCTTTCCAAGTCGGGAACCGACGTGCAGATCGACTTGTACGAAAAGTTGCCGGCCCCGTACGGGCTTGTGCGCTATGGCGTCGCTCCTGATCACCCGCGTATCAAGGCGATCATCAATGCGCTTTACAACGTGCTTCAGCGTGGTGACATCCGTTTGGTTGGCAACGTTGAGATTGGCAAAGATCTGACGTTCGACGAGCTTCACGAGCACTACGATGCCGTGATCTTGTCGACCGGCGCCGACAAGGATGCGCCTTTTTCGATTCCGGGTTCGGATCTACCCGAGGTCTATGGTGCAGCCGAGTTCGTCTACTGGTACGACGGCCATCCGGACTACCCGCGCACGTGGCCGCTCGAGGCTGAGACAGTTGCGGTGCTGGGTGTAGGCAACGTTGCACTCGATGTTGCGCGCATGCTGGCTAAAGACCCCGAAGATCTCATGACCACCGACATTCCAAAAAACGTGGAAGAAGGCTTCCGTGCGTCGCCGATCAAGGATGTTCATATCTTTGGTCGCCGCGGACCAGCCCAGGTGAAGTTCACTCCGTTGGAGCTACGTGAGTTGGGTCAGCTAAACGATGTGGACATCATCGTTTACCCTGAAGACTTCGATTACGACGAGGGTTCCGAGAAGGCGATGGAGGCATCGAAGATGACCCGCCAGGTCGTCGAACAGCTGACGGAGTGGGTCTTCCAGGAAGAAGAAGATTTGACGGCGTCTCGTCGCATCCATATCCACATGCTGCAGGCCCCGGTCGAAATCCTTGGAGATGGCAAGGTCGAAGGCATTCGTATGGAGCGCACGGCACTCCAGGGGGATGGTTCCGTCACAGGAACTGGCGAGTTCATCGACTACCCGGTGCAAGCTGTGTACCGGGCTGTCGGCTACTTCTCCTCACCCGTCCCGGGTGCGCCGTTTGATGATGTCAATGGCGTCGTGCCAAACGTCGAAGGCCGTGTGACGCAGGAAGCGGGCGGCGAGGTGGTTCCTGGCACGTATGCCACCGGCTGGTTTAAGCGCGGACCTGTGGGGCTTATTGGCTCCACCAAGTCTGATGCGCAGGAGACTGTGGCCCACCTGCTCGAAGATTACGAGGCTGGAAAGTTGAGAGCAACCACGGATAACGTGGGCTGGGAAGAGACCAAGAAGGTCCTCGAAGACCGAGGTGTTCGTTACACCAGGTGGCGTGGTTGGGAACTTCTCGAAGAATATGAGATGGCTCTTGGAGCGAAGGAAGGACGCGCCCGTATCAAGGTTGTTGAGCGTGAGACCATGACGGCCATTTCGCGCGGCGAAGAGCACGACGGAAAGCTCTACTAACGCATCCAAAAGTACAGCTTTCAGCGCGGGCCCTATCCACCCAACGGGAATCACTCCTGACCGCCCGTCGGATGGATAGGGCCCATCGTATGTCTGCGTCCTTAAAGCGCTTTCGCACGTTGATCGGGGTGTGTGACCACTCTGCGGAGGGGCACACGCTTGATCGCACGGCTCACGTGTCGTCAGCGGTAGTTGACGAACTGGAGCGCCACATCCAGCTTGGCACCCTTGAGCAGCGCGATGGTTTCCTGCAGGTCATCACGCGATTTTGACTGAACGCGCACTTCGTCACCTTGAATCTGCGCCTTGACGCTCTTCGGGCCTTCGTCGCGAACAAGTTTCGTGATCTTCTTCGCGTGTTCTTGGCTGATGCCCTCCTTCATCTGCGCAACGAGCTTGTATTCCTTGCCAGATGCGCGAGGTTCACCATCGCCCACGTCAACCTGCTTGAGCGAGATGCCGCGTCGTATGAGCTTTGACTGGAGTACATCCCAGATCGCCAGCACGCGCTCGGCCGAGTTGGCCGTCATGGTGATCGTCTCCCCAGACAGCACGACCGAGGCGCCGACGTTGCGGAAATCGTAACGCTGGCCGATCTCCTTGGCTGCCTGATTCACCGCATTATCAAGCTCTTGCACGTCGTACCGGCTGACGACGTCGAATGATGAAACTGCCACAGTAACTCCCTTGAAAATAGCCAAACTGCTCATCCCACAGTAGCTGAGCGCGCCAAGTGTGACCATTGTGGCAGTCTGGGAACCGATTCTGGTTTGACACCCCTATAGTGAGGTTTGCTAGTGTCAATACTCGCATGTGGATCTTATCCATATCGAGGCGGATTGACCGAGCGGCCAATGGTATCTGACTGTAAATCAGACGCGAAAGCTACGGGGGTTCGAATCCCTCATCCGCCACAGCTACGCAAGTAGCCGCGGGTGGTGATCATCACCCACCACGCGATGTTGGATGGCTCGCCTTTATTGGTAAGCTTGCCAACGGCCGCCCCGATAGCTCAGTCGGCAGAGTGTCTCCATGGTAAGGAGAAGGTCGAGGGTTCGATTCCCTCTCGGGGCTCCATTCATTTCCCGGGAATACATATTCCTGGTGAAGTGTTTGAGGCGAGGTAGCTCAGTTGGTCAGAGCGCACGACTCATAATCGTGAGGTCGCGGGTTCAAACCCCGCTCTCGCTACGACCGGGCACCCGCCCAGATAAGACCGACGAAGCATCCGCTTCCAAGCCGAACGTGAGGAAATACAGTGGCTACCAAGTCTGCAGACGTTCGCCCCAAGATCACCCTCGCATGCGAGGTTTGCAAGGAGCGCAACTACATTACGAAGAAGAACCGTCGTAACACGCCGGATCGCCTGGAGATGAAGAAGTACTGCCCCAGGTGCAACGCGTCTACGGTGCACCGCGAGACCCGCTAGGGATCTCCACTAGAAGACCTCCGCGAAGCGGGGGTCTTTTTGTTTTCACGGTCGGCGTACACCGGTACTACGGCTCGCGGGGTGGGCCGCCGACGTCGTTTTTCTGCAGGTGTGCGGGGTGGATCTGCCGCTGGTGTGGAAGGGCGGGTAGAATGGCGGCAGTCAACTTTTGGAGGAACACGTGCGATTTGATGCGGCGGTTAGTCAGGCGGAGTACGACGAATTTGTGAAAGCTCAGCCGCAGTGCAACCTTTTGCAGTCGCCGGGGTGGGGGAAGGTCAAGGACGGGTGGCAACACGAGCTAACTGGCCTGCGGGATGACGAGGGCAAGCTGTTAGCTACGGGGTTGGTGCTCAAGCGCGCACTGCCCTTGGGTCTGAGCTTTTGGTACGTGCCGCACGGGCCGATTTTGGACTTTGAGGCGCCGGACGTTCTTGAAACCTACCTACGTGAACTTGGCGTTTACGCGAAGAAGTCACGGGCCGTGGCTGTGCGAATTGATCCGCTCGTGCCGGTGAGAAAGGCTCCACAAGATGAGCTGCCGGAGAATAAAGACCCGAAAGCAATGCAGATCGGCAAACGCATTGAGTCCATTAAATACAAACACCGCGGATTCACGATGGCCTTTTCGGAATCCTTCCAGCCGCGCCATATCCCGGTGACGTTTGCACCCGAGGGTGACTTCCAGGCGTCGTTACCAAAGCGTTCTCGCACGATGGCAAACAATGCGCGCAACAGGCACGCGCAGGTGGTCGTTGGTGGCCATGACCTGCTCGATGATTTCCTTGACGTCATTGCGGAAACTGAGAAAGAGAAGGAGATCAATCTCCGTGCCAAGCCGTACTACGAGCGCATATTGGACACGTATGGCCAGGATGCACGCATCTATCTCGCGTACCTTGACATCGCGGATGCACTCGAGAAGTATCGTTCTGCCGTAGCGAAGGACCAGGCCGAGCTGGATGCGACTCAGCCGAACGCAAAGAAGAAGATCAACCGGCTGACGGAACAGATTCGCAACAATACGCGCCACATTGACAATCTCGAGGAACGCCAGAAAATTGATGGCGACAACGTGACGCTCGCTGGAGTGCTCATGGTGCGCTACGGGAGTTCTGCGGAAATGTTGTATGCGGGAACTAATCGCAATTACGGCAATATTCCAGCCCAACACCTGATGTGGGTGGAAGCACTCTCGGACGGATTTGAGGACGGCCTAGCCAACGTTTCGCTTGGAGGTGTGGATGGCTCGCTTGACGATTCGCTCATGCGCTTCAAGTCCCGGTTCAACCCCGAAATTTTCGAGAAGATCGGCGAGTTCCAGCTCTCGATCTGCGCACCGATTGCCAAGGCGATCGACTGGTACCTAGCCCGCCGTTAACTTCATCCGAAAAAAGGACTGCCATGACCTGCTCCATTCCCGAACCGTCCGAACCCACGACCACCGTGCCGCCGGTGCCCTCGAATCGGATGACGGACACGTCCTCATTGGCCAAGATGACCACGATTGGTGTGGGCGGCTTGGTTGCGAACGTTGTGAATGCCGCGAGTGAGGCGGAGATCGTAGAGGCCGTGTCTGAGGCAGATGCTGAAGGTACGCCTGTGCTCGTTATTGGAGGAGGCTCGAACGTGCTCGCATCGGACGCGCCGTTCGAGGGCGTCGTCGTGCGTGATACCCGTAGCCAGATCACCAAACTCATGGACGATGGATGCGGTGGTGCGGAAATGCGAATCACCGCGGGAACTGCGTGGGACGACGCGGTGGTCTTTGCGATCGAACATGGCTGGATGGGTGTGGAAGCACTCTCTGGCATCCCAGGATCCGTCGGAGCTGCCCCGGTGCAAAACATTGGTGCATACGGGCAGGAGTTGGCCGAAACTTTGGCAGCCGTGCGCGTGTACGACCGCGCAGAGAAGCGAACACGGACCCTATTCTTGTCGGACATGAAGTTTGGCTATCGCGATTCGATTCTCAAAAGGTCGATGGGTGAGTTCGGTCCGAGCCCTCGGTGGATCGTGCTGTCGGTTGACCTGCACATGCGAAGGGCCACGATGTCTCGGCCCGTGAGCTATTCGCAACTGGCGGGCAAGCTTGGAATCGAACTGGGTAAGCGAGCGCCGTCGGCAGACGTGCGAGCTGCGGTGCTTGAGCTCCGCCGTTCGAAGGGTATGGTGCTCGACGATTCAGATCGCGATACCTATTCTCTGGGATCCTTCTTTACAAA
>JBHWRK010000007.1:0-11305 GCA_043426715.1 Trueperella sp.
CGTCGCAGCTGCACGTGCAGGACTCGCAAACGTTTTGATTATCGACACCCCAACCGCCGAGCAGGTCTTGGCTATCACTTCAAAGGAGAAATAATGGCAACTATTGCAATTCTCGGCGCTGGCATCATGGCCACCGCGCTGACATTCCCGCTAACTGAAAACGGCCACAAAGTTAACCTCGTGGGCACTCACCTAGACCGCGACATCATCGAATCCATCCAGACCACTGGTGTCCACCCGGATCTCGGCCTCGAGGTCAACGACAAGGTCGTCGCTTACCAACTCGAGGATGCCGAGGAGGCGTTTGAGGGTGCGGACGTCGCGATGTCCGGCGTCAACTCGTTTGGCGTGCACTGGGCCGGAGAGCGCCTTGCCAAGCTCGTTAAACCCGGTATGAAAGTACTCATCATTACCAAGGGTATGGAAGCCGATGACGAGGGCAACCTCTATCTGTTCCCCGAAGTCATGCAGCGCTACTTCGACGAGGACCTCAAGGAGTCGGTCACGTGGTCGGCCATTGTTGGTCCGTCGATTGCGGGCGAGCTCGCCGTCCATCACGACACGGCCGTCATCTTCGCGGGCGACGATCAGGAGTCGCTCGATTACCTGTCAGATCTATTCCGCACGGACTACTACCATGTGTGGACGTCGATGGATTTTCGCGGGTGCGAAATCGGCGCGGCCACGAAGAACATTTACGCATTTGCCGCTGGCCTTGGCCAAGGACTGCTCCGTAAAGAAGGCAAGCAGGATGACCGCTACGTACGCCACAACTACAATGCCGCCGTGTTTGGACAGGGCCAGACGGAACTTCGCCAATTCATGAAGCTCCTGGGCGGTAAGCCCGAAACCGCCGATGGCCTTGCAGGCGTTGGCGACATGTACGTCACCTCCGCCGGTGGTCGAAACGTGCGCGCTGGCACGTTCGTGGGTGAAGGTATTCCATTTTCAGAGGTGCGCGATTCACTCATGAAGGGTGTGACGCTCGAGGGCGTCAACGCCATCCGAGTGATTGGTGGCGCACTCGAGCCGCTAACCGAACGCGGTGTGATTGAGCCTGAGGACTTTCCTCTGTGCCGCTACCTCTACCAGATCATCGAGCATGATGTTCCGCTCGACATGCCGTTCGAGAAGTTCTTCGGTGGCATGAAGTAAACGCCTTCTGACGTCGGAGTCCGGCGGCGTTGCGGGCTTCCCTAGGAGCCGCATGAGTTAGCGGGTCGTGCTTGAGCACGGCCCGCTAACTCATGCGAACTTAATGAAATGCCAGTTGGCGGTAGAACTCGAAAGTACGGCTATTCGCCGAACGCAGCGTCCACGCAACGCATGGCCGCGAGGGTTTTAGGAACGCCGATGTAGGGCATGAGGTGAACAAAACATTCGGCAATCTCTTCCTTTGACATTCCCGCGTGATCGTATGCAGTCTTAATATGGCCGGTCAATTGCGGCTCAACACCACCCATCGCCGCGAGAGCCGCCATATTGAGAATCTGGCGGTCACGTAGTTCGAGGCCGTCACGCTGGTAGGTTCCACCGAATACAGCACCGGTCACCCACGCAGATGGATTGCCATGCGTGTACTTGTCGAGCTGCTCTTTCCACGTGGCCGTACCTTCCGGCGTCTGTGTGCGTTCTTCGAATTCTTTGCCTTGATCCAAGTTATACATGTCCCCACCATATCGGGCCTAGTGCCCGGCGTCAGGGCACCTCATCGGCGATGTGCGCCTTCCGATGCACTCACCTAAACTCAGTGCTCGGTGCCGATGGGGGCAAAAGTCGCCTTCGTAAGGCGAGCAAGATCCTGTGGCGCAATCGAGACTGACAGTGTGCGTTTGCCAGCGGATACCAAGATGCGATCGTGTTCTAGCGCCGAGTCGTCAATGAACACTGGGAACGGACGCAGCTGACCAAGTGGCGAGATCCCGCCAATCACGTAACCGCTAAGCTTTTCCGCACGTGATGGGTCGATCATCGACGCGGACTTTTTGCCGGCAGCTTTCGCGAGCTCCTTGAGCGACAACAGACCCGATCCGGGCACGACGGCGATCATCGGCTCACCGCAGACATCCGCCAGAAGCGTCTTAAAAACGATGCGGGGGTCGACTCCAAGAACCTCGGACGTATCGAGTGCGTAGCCACCCTCCATGTGCTCGTTGTGTTCGTATTCGATGAGGACGTAATCAATACCCGCGCGCTCGAGCTCAACAATGGCGCGCGTTGCACCCTTTGCTTTCTTCGCCATAGTCAGATCCTACGACCCATCCGACTCATGACTGCAATACTTGCCACCCTCATTCCTCAGCTCAATGGTTATGCCAAAAGATCCGTCGCCGAACCAGTACTTTCTCTCGAACCATGTAGATCCTGTCGCTCAGGTCCAAATCAACGGAGATCGTCTGGGTTTTGCGTCTCGACTCACGATTCCCGTGCATCACACTGCTTCGTCAAGTCATACCTACAGAAAGTGTGTAGAAGATATCCACGAACAGTGAAACCGTTGGGCGTCGCATTCTCGAGGAACATTCCATCAGTGTGGGTTGGTGTCCTCTAGGGCGCATGTTAAAAGAAACGCGTGTGGGGCGGTTTCGAGGGCCGCCCCACACTAGTGTCACCCATTATGAGTGAGCGCGTTCTTTCTCAGGCACGAAGTTGAGCGTCAAACGCCTTGCCTGCCGCCTTGATCACCCTGTTACGCACGGCAGAGATTTCCTCCGACTTGAGTGTGTGGTCGGCACGGAAGCGAAGCGCGAACGCAAGTGACTTCTTGCCGCTAGGAATCTGGTCGCCAACATAGACGTCGAAGAGATGAATATCTTCGAGCAACGGACCCGCTGCGTCCCTGATGACGTTCTCAACTGCGGCGGCTGTCGTGGATTCATCGACGACAAGCGCAATGTCTTCCTTTGCCGCCGGGGTGGTCAAAATTGGCGCAATGGCAATCGGATCAGCACCGCGAGCCTCAATCAGCATGTCCACGTTGAATTCGAACGCAACTGTGCGAACCGGAAGTTCGAACGCCTTGCACACGCGCGGGTCGAGCTCGCCGGCAAAACCGATGACCTTCTTGCCAAGCGAGACAGCGGCGCAACGTCCCGGATGGAATGGAGCACGCTCAGCGTTCTTCACCGTCAGCTTCAAGTCGATCGTACGGCCAGCCACCTTGACGGCCTCTATCGCATCGCGCCAATCCCACACCTGAGCTTCAAAGCTCGCCAAGGCCTGAGTCACGGTTGGAATCGCCACACCAGCCACATGGTGCGGCTGGTTCGGAATTGAACCCAACATCGATCTCAGCACCTCATCGCTTGGACGCGTGCCGACTCCCGGCGTTTGGGCGGGCTCAACACCCGCCGGACGGGTGACTAAGCCAGCCTCGAAAATCGCGACGGACGGATTGCCACGCGCGACGTTGATGCGTGCGGTCTCGAGCAGCGAGTCCAGCAGAGATGTCCGCATGTAGGGAGCGTCATCCTGCAACGGATTCGTGAGACGGATCGCAAGGCGCCGCTCGTCGTCGTCAGGAATTGCCTGCTTAATGAACGCGTCGGCGGAGATGAATGGATACGAGAGCACCTCAGTCCAGCCCTGCTCAGACAACGCTCGGCCGATGTCACGACGGTTACGTTGCGCGGTGGTTAGGCCTTCGCCAGCCGGAGCAGCAGGTAGGCGCGAATCGATCTCGTCATAACCCACCAGTCGGGCAATTTCCTCAACGTAGTGCGCAGGACCTGTCAGGTCCGGTCGCCATGTCGGCGGAGTGACGGTCACGTGGTTGGCGTCCTCACCTTCCGTCACCGTGGAGCCAATCTGTTCGAGAACAGCGGCGACCTGCGATGTGTCGAGATTCAAACCTGTCAGACGCTCCACTTCTCGCACATCGAATGAAAGAGAGGACGGAGTTTCGGTCGCGTTGTAATCGAAGTTTGCCTCGTCGATGGTTCCGCCACCATACTCAACCAGCAAGTCTGCCACCCGTTGTGCTGCAATAGGTGCCACTCGCGGATCCACGCCACGCTCGAAGCGCTTGGACGCTTCTGACGGCAGGCGGTGCTTTCGGGACATGCGTGCCACCGACACCTGGTCGAAATGCGCGGCCTCAATCAGCACGTTCGTGGTTCCATCCGTGATTTCAGTGTCGAAACCACCCATGGTGCCGGCTAGGCCAATGACGCGCTCGCCTTCACCGCCCTTGGAGTCGGTAATCAGTAGATCATCCCCACCGAGCTTGCGCTCCTGGTCGTCGAGCGTAAGGAGCGTTTCCCCGTCCCGTGCACGTCGGACAACGATCGGTGCCACGAGCTTATCGAGGTCGTAAGCATGGAGTGGCTGGCCAAGGTCAAGCATAACGTAGTTGGTGGCGTCAACCGCCAACGAGATCGGGCGCATGCCGGCGGCGGTGAGCCGCTCCTGCATCCATTGCGGGCTCGGAGCTTGTGGGTCTACATCGCGCACAATGCGGGTCACGAAGCGGTCGCAACCGGGCACGCCATGAATTGGCGCCTCGTCAACAACCTTGACCGGGAAGCCCTCACCATTAACCGGCGGCAAGCCGTTCGGCAAGTTCTCCTCAAGCCCACGATCCACAAAGTGGGCGCCAGTCGTGTGCGAATATTCGCGTGCTACCCCGCGCATGGCAAAGCAATAGCCACGATCTGGGGTCACGTTAATCTCGAGAACTTCGCCCGACAGTCCAAGGTAGTCGAGCACGTCTTCACCGATAGCTGGCAGGTCCTTCTCGGTCGCTTCCTCGTCAGACGATGCGAGCACCATGATGCCCGCATGATCGTCTCCGATTCCAAGTTCGCGCTCAGAACAGATCATTCCGTCCGAAATATGCCCGTACGTCTTGCGAGCACCAATCTGGAACCCGCCTGGCAACTGCGCACCCGGCAAAGAGACAACGACGTAGTCGCCCACCTCGTAGTTATGCGCACCGCAAACGATGCCACGCGATTCGAGGGTGGACGTTTCCTTACCTTCGCCCGGAGCATCATTATGCTCACCCACGTCCACACGTGAGTAATTGATCGTCTTACCGTTCGTCTGCTCTTCCTTCGACACGGTGAGAACTTTTCCGACGACTATCGGTCCAGAGACCTCCGGACGGTGAATTTCTTCTTCCTCGAGTCCGACCTTGACGAGGTCAGCTGCGAGCTGCTCGGCCGTCAGGTCAGCAGGTACCTCGACATGATCAGCGAGCCAATCAATGGGAATCCTAGGCATTACGCTCCCCTTCCTGTGGTGCCGAACTGGGTGGAGAATCGAACATCACCCTCGACCATGTCCCGCATGTCGTCGATCGAGTTACGGAGCATCAAGGTGCGCTCAATACCCATACCGAAGGCAAAGCCGGTGTATTCGTTGGGATCAATACCGTTGTTGCGAAGTACCTCGGGGTTGACCATTCCGCATCCACCCCATTCGATCCAGCCAGCACCACCCTTCTTCTGTGGGAACCACAGATCCATCTCAGCGCTCGGTTCGGTGAATGGGAAGAACGACGGACGAAGCCGCGTCTTGGCTTCCGGTCCGAACATCGACTTCGCGAAGTGATCGAGAGCGCCCTTGAGGTGCTCCATCGTCAGGCCCTTGTCCACGGCCAGACCTTCGATCTGGTGGAATACCGGAGTATGCGTCGCGTCAAGTGCGTCGGTGCGGAACACCTTGCCCGGGCACACAATGTAGATCGGCGGCTGGTTGTCGAGCATGACGCGCGACTGTACCGGCGAGGTGTGGGTACGAAGCACGAGTCCTGCCGTATCTGCCACCCGCTCCGTCTTTTCAGATCCCACTCGCTCCACACCGCCCACGTAGAACGTGTCCTGCATCTGACGCGCTGGGTGATCAGGGCCAAAGTTCAGGGAATCAAAATTAAACCACTCATGTTCAAGCTCGGGGCCCTCGGCGACCTCCCAACCCATTGCCACGAAAACGTCGGAGATGTCCTCCATGAGCACGGGCAATGGGTGCCTTGCACCCTGCGGATCGCGGCGGGTCGGCACGGTGACGTCCACACGCTCCTCGCGAAGCACGCGCGCCTGATCCTCGGCTTCAAGCCGTTGAGTGGCCTCAGCCAATGCCGCCTGGATTTCCTTACGCGCACCGCCGAGCATCTTGCCTGCAATTGGCTTGTCAGCCTTATCGAGGTGACGGATCTGCATGTTAGCGTGCGTGATCGGCGCATTGTCGCCGCTGTGAGCGAGCCGTGCCTCTTTCAGTTCCTCTAGGCTTGCCACACCGGAGAATGCAATCTTCGCATCCTCAACGGCCTTGGCAATCCCAACCTCGTCGAGTGGATTGAGAGTCATTTTTACCTTTCCCTTGCCCAGCGCAGACGCCGGGTTTCCGGTCATAGTCTAATCATTTGGCTGACATGGGGCGATTTACGACCAGTGTGCGAAAGGCGACGATTTCAGGTCTCGGTCGGTGGGAATCGGACCCGACCACTCGGCCAGCGTTGCCACGTCGATGGGCGCCCATCCGTGAACGTTCGTGATCGCATCCACGAACTGCTGCGCCCACACCGCATACCACGGCGAATTGGGGTGGAACAGATCAGGTGCGTGATAGTCGAACAGGTAGGTGCGCTCTGGCATCGCTTGCGAAATCGTCCGGATGTTCACGGGGTGATGGCCCGCCCGAGTAGCCTCCTCATCGAGGATCTGCGAAAACGCGGCGGCTCGTTCCTCCGTCGGTAGCCTCCCGAAGGACGGGATGTTGAGCATGAACGTGCCTTCTGGCAACGATTCCACAAGGCGTCGAACATCAGCCGCGAACGTTTCGTTCGTCACCCAAGCGTGCCCCACGTCATTGCTTCCGATATCGATGGTGACAACGTCGGGGCGCACCGGCTCTCCGCCGATGCGTAGGCCCGCAAGCTGTGGGAGCTGTGTCCCCAGCATGGATTGGACGGTGCCTCCCGATAGCGACAGATTCAACAGTGCAACTTCGCGCCCACTCCCCGTGGACAGAGCTTGCGCAACGCGCGGCACGTACCCTTCGGTAATCACTGTGGCGCCCAGACCCTGCGCGGCGGAATCTCCTAACGCCACGTAGATGAGCGGCAGGTCCTTGCCCGCCTCGCTACGTGCGTTGAGATCGTCGAGAGTCGCGACGAGGTGACCCTCCCAGTATCTGCGAAATTTTGAGTTCTGCCTGTGTACAGCACCTGTTTTGCGGAGCAATGTAATCCCCGCCGCCCCCGCGGCGGTAGCTAAAAGATACTTTCGAACACTCATAGTCCCACCATAACGAGGAGGGTCAGCGTTCACCGAAGCCCCTGACATACTGGTTCGGCCACGCAATATTCTCGTCAAGGTGCGTAGCCCAGTGCCGGGGCACGTACGGATCATGGAGCGCCACGCGCCCTATATAGACCACGTCTGCGTCTTCTTCATGAACCACGACGGCGGCCTGGTTCGCATTCGCAATGAGTCCGGCGACCCCCACCATGGCTCCCGTTTCTTCCTTTATCCTGCGAGCAAACGGAACCTGGTAGCCCGGCCCGGTGTGTACTTTGACAGGCAGGTTGCCACCCGTTGAGACATTCCAGAAATCAACCTCGGGCAATTCTTCAACGAGTCGGATCGTATCGCGGACCGTCCATCCATAGTTGCCATCTCGCTCCGAGAAGTTCTCTGCCAGCCAATCGGTGGCCGAAACACGGGCGAAGAGCGGAACGTCACCGATCGCGGATCGCACAGTTCGAACAATTTCTCGAAGGAAGCGAGTGCGGCCCTCGAAGTCGCCGCCCCACTCATCATGGCGATGATTAGAGACTGGGCTTAAAAATTGGTGGATGAGATATCCGTGCGCGGCGTGGAGCTCGATCGCTCGGAACCCTGCCCGGACTGCAAGCTCAGCCGACTTAGCGAACTGGTCGATCGTCTCGCGGATCTCATCTGTGGTCATCTCGCGTGGCATGCCCAGATTTTCGTCGTATCTAATAGCACTCGGCGCGATCGTCTCCCAACCACCGACTTCAGGCTGGACGCAGGTGCGCCCCACCCACGGCACGTGCGACGAACCCTTACGTCCCGCGTGTCCAATCTGGATCGCAGGTAATGCCCCGTGCTCCGAAATTACCTGGGCAAGGTAGGCAAAGGCAGAAATGTCATCGTTATTCAAAACCAGACACTGAGGCGAAATCCTTCCGACGGGCGTGATGGCCGTGGCCTCCACGGTAACGACGCCGAAACCACCGACCGCGCGGGAGGCGTAGTGCTGGAAATGCCAGTTATTCGGCCGGCCGAGGTCCTCTCCCTCGGACGCGGCCGAATATTGGCACATCGGCGGCAGCCAGAGCCGGTTACGAATCTCGATCCCGCGAATGGTGATCGGATCGAAAAGGTGCACTCCTAGATCTCCTCCGGAACCATCGTAATCGCACCACACGGACACTCTTCGGCGCATACGCCGCAGCCCTTGCAGTAGTCATACTTGAACTCGTACACACCGGAGGCGATCTTTTCAACCGCATTGTCCGGGCAGACACCGAAGCAGTTATCACATCCGAAGCAGTTACCACAGCTCATGCAGCGGCGGGCTTCGAAAATCGCGGAATCTTCGTCGAGACCGATAACCACTTCGTCGAACGTCGATGACCGGCGGGCACCCTCAAGCCGCTTACGGATCTGCACTGGGGCGTCCGAGTAGTACCAGGTCTCCATACGGTCGAGAGTGGCATCGCCATGCTTCTCGGGCGGGGTGTACGTTCCGCCGCGTAGCCACGAATCAATGTATCGAGCGGCCTTTTTGCCGTGGCCGATCGCGACGGTGACGTTCTTCTCCGACGGCACCATGTCGCCACCTGCGAATACGCCCTCACGGCCGGTCATCATTTGCGGCGAAACCTTGACGTTGCCCCACTCGATTTCGATTCCCTCAACATTCTCAAGCAGAGACAGATCAGACTCCTGGCCGAGCGCCATAATGAGAGAATCTGCAGCGAGCTCCTCGTATTCACCCGTGGGTTGCGGGAAGCCGTTTTCGTCCAGCTCCATCTTCTCGATCTTGATCGTGCCTGCATCCACATGGTTGACCGTAGAGAGCCAGCGCATCGTGATGCCCTCTTCCTCCGCCTCGGTGACTTCGGAATCGTGGGCTGGCATTCGATCGCGCGTGCGGCGGTACAAGATGACAGACTCGGTGGCGCCGAGACGCTTCGCTGTACGGGCAGCGTCGACGGCGGTGTTGCCACCGCCATAGACGACGACACGGCGGCCAAGGAGCGGTTGTTCTTCAGCGTCTGCCGTACCCTCCTGTTCAACATCGCGAAGCACGTCCACTGCGTCCATAATCTTCGATGCTTCGGCAGCAGGAACGTTGATGTTCTTGCCAATTTGGGCACCGACGGCGGTGAAGACGGCGTCGAACTCTTCGAGCGCTTGCTCAACGTCAGTTACGAGCGTGCCTTGTTCGAAGGTGACCCCCATGTCAGCGATGCGCTGGATTTCGACGTCGAGGATGTGGCGTGGTAGACGGTAGGCGGGGATACCGTAGCGCATCATACCGCCAGGTTTGGCACCCTGATCGCGGACCGTCACCTCGTGGCCGAGTAGCGCAAGGTGGTAGGCCGCGGAAAGTCCAGACGGACCAGAGCCGACCACGAGCACTTTTTTGCCAGTGGGCTCGGCGTTGATCTCTACCTTCCACCCTTCTTCAATGGCCTTATCACCGAGGAAACGTTCGACGGCGTTGATGCCGACGGCCTCGTCAACTTGTGCGCGGTTACAGGCGGTCTGGCACGAGTGGTAACACACGCGGCCCATGACGGCCGGAAGCGGGTTGTTAACCATAATCTCGCGCCAGGCGGCTTCGTAGTCGCCTTCTTCGGTGTGGTACAGCCACTTCTGGATATTCTCGCCGGCCGGGCATTGCTTGTTACACGGCGGGAGCAGATCCACATAGATCGGACGTTCAGAACGCCACGTACCCGTGAGGTTCTGCATCGACGAGCCAACCTCGAGGGTAATAGCGAACGGGCGCATCTCTTCGGCGCCATGAGTGGTTGTCATTGGTCGTCTCCCTCGTATTTCACGAATTCATCCAGTGATTCTTCATCGATGAGGTTGTAGCGGCGAATGTTGCGTTCCGCCATCGCTTGAATCCGCTTGATGACCTCTGGATCCGAACCCTTCTTGAACAAATGCGCGAATCGACGCTGGGGCTTGAGGTAGTCCTCCACCGGCACGGGTCTGCGGATTTTCTGAACCGACGTCACCTCGCCATACTCAGCTTCGAAGACAGGGAAAAGTCCCGTCTGGGTAGCGAGGCGAGCAATTTTGATCGTGATGCCCGAAGCGGTTCCCCATCCAAGCGGACATGGAACGAACACGTGGATGTAGCGAGCACCACGCATGCCCATCGCCTTCGTCACCTTATACTCAAGATCGCGCAAATCCGCCACGGTAGCCGTTGCGACATACGGGATCTCATGCGCCATCGCAATGCGGGGCAGGTCCTTGCCCTGCCCCCAATCGTTGCCGGGCTCTGGACCTACCGGTTGGGTGGTGGCTGTGCGCGCAGCGGGCGGGGTCGCACCAGATCGCTGCACACCAGTGTTCATGTACGCCTCATTGTCGTAGCAAATATAGAGAACGTCGTCGTTTCTCTCGAACATGCCAGACAGTGCGCCAAAACCGATGTCCACCGTTCCGCCGTCGCCACCTTGCGCAACTACGCGAACGTCCTCGCGCCCCATCGCCTTCAAACCGGCCTGCACGCCGGTCGCCACGGCCGGTGCGTTACCGAACAGGGAATGGACCCACGGCAGGTTCCAAGACGTCTCAGGATACGGGGTCGAGAAAACTTCAAGACAGCCGGTGGCATTGACGGCGATAACGTTGTTATCTGTAGCCGCCATTGCCGCGTCGAGTGCGTAACGGGCGCCGAGTGCCTCTCCACACCCCTGGCAGGCACGATGACCCGAAGTGAGTGAATTGAATCGGTTCGTGCCGGACTGAACGGACTGGTACTTGTCATCTACCAGACGGTTTCCCACGGCGAACGAACCGACCTGGTAGAACTTCACTTCTTCACGCGAAGGAATGGCCGTCTGGCGGTATTCCGGCGTGGGCAGATCAACAGACATTTAAGCCTCCTTGCTTTCTGCCAGACGCTCCGCGTAATCACGAAGCATGTTCTCGGGGATTGCTCCCGACTTACGGATACGAGCCTCGCGGTCGAGTTCGCGCTGGACGAGATCCTCATCGAGATCGAGGAAGGTCAGATTCTCCACATCGTCCTTGACTGCCTTGTCGAGGTACTGGTGGAGGGAATCGACGGTGATGTCGCGGCCACACGT
>JBHWRK010000008.1:0-21018 GCA_043426715.1 Trueperella sp.
CTCTAGGGTGTGCTGGGGTTGCTGTAGACGCGAGGGTTTGTGGTCAGGTGCGAGGGGTAGTTCTCCTCGCGTTTGGCTAGGAGTCCTCGCGTGTGGGAAGTAGACGTGCTGGTGGTGGATGGAAGGTCTCGCGTTTGGGTAGGCGGGTGCCGGGGGTGAGGGCGGGCCCGAGTGCGCGCCCGCCCTGCCCCGGGCCAGGGGCTAAACCTCGAGAACGCTGCCCATTTCCGCCTCGGCAACCGGAACGATTGCCTCGCCCTCGCGGCCGTCGGCCACAAGCACCACTGAGCTACCGCGCTCAAAGAGGATGTACGCCAGGGCAATTGCTTGGGCGAGCGTGGGGTTCGCTACCACCGCGCGGTCCACCTCGGGAACCTCTGGTAGCACGTTGGCCCAAAATGATGCGTTCGAATCAGCGTCGAGGCCCTCGACGAGCAAGACGTCCGCCTGCCCTATGACCTCAGCAGAGCCATCGGCCACGCCGTCGGGCAAGTCGCCGTCCCACGCGAAGCCGAAACTATCGAGATTGAGAGCAACGACGAGGTCTTCCGGGTCATCGGCGCTCACCTCGTCTGGAGTGGCGGTCACAATGATCGTTCCCGGCTCGTGGTCGTTCACCTTCTTGCGGCCAACCACAACAAATCCGCCGGCGACGAGTCCGCCCAGAGCCCATGCGATCGACTTCCAATGAAGCGGTAGGTCAAGCACAATGCGTCTACCCGGCAGAAGGTCGCACTCTTGGTCAAGGAAATTGGCAATCTTTGCAATGTGGTTGGCAAAGACCTTGCCCGACAGTTCGACTCGGCCGGTCTCGTCGTACCAGACGAGTGCGGGAGAAGTTCCGGTGGCGATAAGAGATTCGTAAATCTCGGTGGGTGTCGCATGAGTCATGAGGTTCTCCCAAAGTAGTCGGTGTAGAACGTTTGCGGTCCCACTTCGTCAATTGCCCGCAAAGCGAGCTCGAGAGTATCAGTGTTTGCGGAGCCGACGTAGTGAGGGCAGTCGAAGATGCGCGTCGCTTTTCGTTCGTGATCATCGGTGATTCCAACGACGGTGCCGCCCGCGGCCTGAATGAGCGCGATTCCGGCTCCGATGTCCCATGGATGTGTTCCCATGCCGAGCGTGCCGCCGAACGTGCCGTCAGCCACGCCTGCGAGGTGCAGCGCGGTCGACCCGAGCCGACGCATCGACTTCGTTCCTTCGAGCAGGATGTGAAAGCCTCGCGCTGCGCCGCTGTAGTCTTCGATCCTTTCGCCGGGAAAGCCGGCTGCAAAGAGCGTGCGGTGTGGCGGCGCGTCATTCACCTGGATCGGCTCGCCATTTCTATAGGCGCCGGTCTCGTCCGCACGATACATCGTGTCCGTAGACGGTTGGTAAATGACTCCCATGATCACCTCATCGCCCTTGACTGCAGCTATCGAGATGCACCACCACGGAAGGCCGGACACGAAGTTCGCCGTGCCGTCGATGGGGTCAACCAACCATACGATGTCGTCATTTCCAGCCGAGACGCTCCGTCCATTTGAGTCAATCGTGCGGCCCTCTTCTTCTCCCAGAAGCAACGTGCCTGGCGCTCCGTCAAAAATCATCTCCCGAAGTGCGCTCTCCGCGCGCCTGTCATGGACAGTGACGGGGTCGTGGTGGTTGCGCTTGTATTCGACCGGTCCGGGATCGTGAAAAGCAGTGAGAAGATCAGGGCCGACTGCACGGGCGGCGCGCTCCGCTAGATCGGCAAGGTTACTCGGTGATGTCATAATTCAATCGTGCCACGACCATTATTGTGGCGTAGAATTTTTACACAGCCTGCGAAATCGAACTTTCGGGGCGCTGGACAAGACACGCAATATCTCACATTTCTCTCTCAAAACGCTGGGCAACACGCCGATCGAAACCTCTAAGTGTTCAAACCGTCTTGACTTTAAGGGATTACATCTATGTAATTTACATAGACGTTCATCGGACATTGGAGGACCATATGAGGCTGTCGAAGGCGACTTCCCCACTGCGGGCCGCGGGGTCTGCGGAGGATCCTCGAGTAGAGCAAGCCCTTATGCAGGGGATTTTTGACCTCGGCTACGGCTTTGCGGAGCAGGAAACGCTCGGGTGGATGGAAGACGCACTCTGCGCACAGACCGACCCCGATATTTTCTATCCCGAAAAGGGTGGCTCTACTGCGCCCGCAACGTCGATTTGCAAGAACTGCGCCGTCAGGGCCGAGTGCCTCGAGTACGCCGTGTCGAATGATATTCGCCATGGAATTTGGGGCGGTACCTCAGACAATGATCGTAAGCGCATGGCGCGGGAACGTAAGGCGGCGCGTGGCGGGGGGCGTTAAGTGGTCACGCATGTGACTCGAGAGAAGGTTACGGCAATTGTGGTCTGCCACGGTCGTGACCTTTCTTTTTTGGGCAAAACACTGCACGGGCTGAGTTCTCAGACGCACCAGCCCGACCGCATTGTGGTCGCGGTGCCGAATCACGACTCGGAGGCAGTCCAGCCCATCTATGAACACCTGGATACCGATTCGGAGTCAGTAACGATCGCGACCGCGCATGGCGAGAATCTCGGCCAGATGGTCTCCGAGATCGCATTAGATGACGCCGATTGGCTCTGGCTTCTGCACGCAGACTCGGCGCCGGAACAAGACGCGCTCGATACCCTGCTGCGCCGTGGCGAGAGGTCGAACCGCATCGCAGTCGTGGGGCCCAAGCAGATCGCCTGGGACGACGACGGTGTGCCCGTTGTCGTGGAAGTAGGTATTCGTGCCACGCGCACGGCCAGACGTGTTCCTGAAATCGAGGAAGACGAGCGTGATCAGGGCCAATACGATTCGCGCACCGACGTGCTCGCGGTTGGAACGGCGGGCATGCTCGTGCGCCGAGCCGCATGGGATGAGCTCGGCGGCTTCGATCCACACCTTGGGCCGTTCGGCGACGGCCTCGAATTCTCGCGCCGGGCTCGCAAAGCGGGCTACCGTGTCGTCGTTGAACCGAAAGCCGTTGTTCGCCACGCGCGCACGGGACTCGGCGACAACAACGACACGACGTACGCGCGGCGTAGGTCTGCGCAGTTGTATAACGCGTTGCTCGCAGCGCCGGCCCCGCTCGTGCCGTTCATGGTCGTCTTCTACGTGCTTATAGCACCGTTAAGGGCCATACGCCGGCTGATTTTCAAGGAGCCGAGACTCGCCTGGGCCGAACTGCGCGGGGCCGCCTCGATGCTCGGCTCACTCGGAGCGCTGGCACGCGGGCGTAGAAGGCTAGCAAACGTTGCCACCGTTGGCACAGACGCACTTGCCGAGCTTGAATCCCGACCAGCAGAGATTCGTGCCGCACTCAAGGAATCGAGGCGCTCGAAGAAGGAAGCGAAGATGCTGGCCGAACAGCCAGATCCGCTCACCATTAAAGCCCGTGCCGATCTTGCTGCGCACACCTGGCGGGGTGCTGTTCTCACGTTCGCACTTGCAGTTGCGTTCGCCATCATTTTCCATCTCAATACGTTCTCGTCCGGCGTGCTAAGTGGGGGAGGGTTGGCCGCCGATACTACGCAGGGCACGGAACTTGCACGCATCGCATGGTCGGGTTGGCTCGACTCGGGCGATGGCCATCCTTTGCCACTTGATCCGCTCTGGATCGTCACACTCCCGTTCCTCCTGCTTGGGCAACCCTTTGGCGCGACGTTGGGCGCGCTTGCCACGGCGATCCTCTACGCAGCCATCCCGTTAGCAGCCATGTTCGCCTACCTCGGTGCGGGCCGGCTCTCGAAGTCGTGGGTGGTGCGGATTGTTCTTGCGACGCTGTGGATCGTGGCGCCATCATTCATCGACGCACTCCATACCGGGCGGATCGGCGCCGTCGTTGCACACGCTCTTATACCACTTGCCGCCTACGCGGTCATGGGAGCGTGGCAGGGGAGCGTCTCCGTCTTCGGCCTTGCCTCACTGGCATTAGGCGCACTTAGCGCTGCCGCTCCGGTGTACCTGGTGATCGCCATCGTGTTGGCCGTTACCGGTTTCGTCTTCAATGCGGGCCGACGCAGACGCTGGGTGTGGCTACCGATCCCTGCGCTGGCGGCTCTCGCTCCCACGCTGCGAACCCACCCCGATCCATTTCTTGCGTTCGCGGAGGCTGGTGTACCAACCGGTTCGTCGAGTGCTCGTACTATGATCGGCCTCGTCACGGTGGACATGTGGGCGTGGATTCCGCTCGCGGCCGTAGCCACAGTTGCAACTCTTGCACTGCTGCGAATTCACCGAATGTGGTGGGTGCGCGCGGGGTGGCTGATCGCGGCGGCCGGACTGGTGCACGCGGCGGCCTCGCAATACGTTGATGTCGCCACTCGTCCGGTGGCCGGCGGGTATCAGACGATCGAAGCCGGCCCGCACCTGGGACTTTCACTTGCGTGGTTCGGCTTATGGTTCGCCATCGGAGCTGGCGCTCATGCACTGCGAACGGCGATGCGCAAACGCAACTTTGGTGGGACTCAGATCATCGGAGGCCTTGCAATGATCGCACTGCCGATCGCCACGGTCACGATGGGTGGGTGGTGGCTGTGGTTCGCCAACGAGACGGAGCCAGTGCTTGGCGCTCACGCTCCAGCCGTTCCCGCGCTCGCGGACGAAGCCCTTGGCAGGCACGAGCGAGTGCTGGCCCTAAGCATGTCGTCACACGGCGTAGCCGCAGAGCTATGGCGCGGTCATGGGATTGAGCTCCATGAGTTTTCAATGGCTCGGGGACTTGCGAGCGCCGACCTGACGGCCGCGGCTGAATCTGCTGGACTTGGTGTTGGCGACGAGGCATCAATCGACCTTTCCAACGTCACGCTCGGCTTACTGACGGGATCGGAAACGGCTGCGCAAGATCTGGGAACTCACGCTGTGTCCGTTGTGCTCATCCCGCCGCGCGATGAGGGCGTATCGGAAGAATTCCGAGCCGAGCTCGTTGGCCGCCTCCAGACTGTGCCGGGCCTGCAGTACGTGACCGACGGCCCGACTGGAACCTTCTGGCGTGTAAGTGAGCAATCCTCGCGCGTCCATGCCGAGGGTGCCGACGTGCGTGCCGGCGTCATTCGGGCGGACGGCCGCGTTCCCGCTACCGCGGGCGAGCGTGAACTGCGCCTGGCTGAGCGTGCTTATGAATATTGGGTGGCGAGCGTCGATGGTCATGAACTTGCGTCTTCGCCGACGTCGTGGAATCAAGCGTGGACAATTCCACCAGGCGTCGGCGGCGAGGTGGATATCTCCTACGTCGATCCCGTTCACCGCGGACTGTCGGTGATGCAGGTTGTTGCCGCGGTGGCGTCCATTATCGTTGCGTTACCGATCCGACGTCGAAGGGGTAGCGCACATGAGTAAGCGCACACGTGTCACACGGCAAATGAGTGCGGCACTGACCGGCGCCATAGCGTTCGCCATTGCGGCTGGAACCGCCATGGCCGGTTATGACTCCACCCCGAATGACCCAGCTTTTGCGCCGGCCCCTCGAACCGAGGCAGTTCAAGCGACATCGTGGCTTGTGTGCGACGGGGGCTTCTCACGCACGATCCAAGGCGGAATCAACGTCGAGGACGTGGACGAGGACATCACCGGTTGGGCGGGAGCCTACGGTTCGCCGGACGTGACATTTGTTCCACAGGGTGAGGCGGCTGGCTCGCCCCTCACGTTCGATGGTGCATTGCCTAGCGACGCACTGGGATCGACCACAATGGGAACCCCGGAACTTGCCGGAACGTTCGACGTGGCCGGTGGAATCGTCGCAGGCGCATCTACTCACAGTGCCGTAGCGGGTGACATGCGCGGGATAGCTACCAATCCTTGTCAATGGCCGACGAACACCGTGTGGTTGGTTGGGGGCTCGTCTGAGGTTGGCTCATCGCTCGAGCTGACCGTCACGAACCCGGGTGGCACCCAAGTATCGGTGGCTGCGAACGTGTTTTCTTCGCGTGGCAAGCTCGATCTAGGCGCCAACTCCATGCTCCACCTTGCGCCAGGCGCATCTGAGACAGTGCTCCTTGATGGCCTGATCGCCGAAGATCCGCGCATTGCCCTCCACCTTTTCAGCGATACTGGACCGTTCACAGCCTCCCTGCAAACGTCTTCTCTTGATGGGGTGACGCCCGCGGGCATTGACATGATCACCACATCCGATTTCGGGACCGATCTTGTCATTCCGGGCCTCGTCATTGACGCTGAAGATGGTGATGGGGAGGGATCATTGCCTGATCCGAACACAGCGGCACTCCTGCGCGTCGTGAATCCTAGCGAGGAGACGGCCACAGTCGAAATCTCTGTGCGGAGCGCGGATGGTGCCGAGCCTCTTCCTGGGGGATCGGATGTAGCCGTGGCTGCTGGATCCGTTCTCGATCTCAGCCTTGACGGACTTGCGCCGGGATCTTTTGCCATCGACGTGAACGCAGATCTAGACGTGTCAGCCGGCCTGTCCGTCATTCGCACCGATGAGGCGGGACGTGACATTGCGTGGCTTCCAGCTCAGCGACCGATCACCAACGGCGGATCTGTCGCTATCGGCCCGCGCGATGCTCGTCTCATATTCGTGGGTACGTCGGACGTGACATGGACGTCTTACAGTGAATCAGGTGAGCAGCTCAGCAAGAAAGATGTGACGATCAATGGGGTGGCCACGATCGATGTTCCTGCACAGGCTGCGTACGTGGTGGTCGCCGCCGAATCGGAGGTTTACGGTAGCGTTTGGATCTCTGATGACAACGGAATTACCGCTGTGCCGTTCACTCAAGATTTCTCGACGAGCCAAGGCGTCACGTTAACTGTCCTCAACTAGGACCGACACGGCTCTGAGCCCGTTAACGCTACTTTGTTTCTTCATCGCTATCGCCACCCGGAATAACGGTGAAACGAGGCCTGGCGTGCGGGCGACGGTTGACGTCGGCTGCCGGGCGTCGGATCTCACGCTGCGCGCGCTTGGGCGGTGGCACGTCGCGCTGTGAAGCCTCGCGGATGGCATCGGCGAGGGCCATGAGGTCGTTGTCCGACGGTGGTGCGTCTTCGAATTCGGTTTGAAGTCGTACCATTTGCCATCCAACAGGCGCAGTTACCGAGTTCGCGTGCTCTTTGCACAGATCAAGGGCGCCAGGCTGAGGTACGGGAGAGAGCGGGCCGATGACGGCGGTGGCTTCCTTGTAGCCATACGTCATCGTCGCAACGGCCGGGTTCTGGCACCTGTCACGGGAACATTTTCGGATCGGACTCACGGCTCCTACCTTAGTGGCTCGCACGGGTTTGTCGATCGAAGCGCTAGGGTAGGTGCATGAACATGCCCCGCAGGTCACACGCGCCGCGCCGAGATCGGCACGGACGCAGCCCTCGCGGACCGCTTTTGCCTCCAACGATTCCCGGCTGGCGCACCCGCGCCGACAAATTTGATGACCTCCTTGCCTGGGAGCTCGGTGCCTTTAAGGGACATTTGGGCGAGGACATGTCAAGGGTGGACTTTGCTGTCATGGATGTTCCTGGCTCAGACCCAGCTCCGTGGGAAAACGGTGTGCCTCTCGCGCGATATTTGCCGTTCGAGCGACCATCGAAAGTTCATGGGCGGGTGATCTTTTATCGGATGCCAATCTTGCACGCGATGCGCCGCGATCCCAATCCGCGCATGCTCATCCACTCTATCGTCACGAGCCAGCTGGCCACCGCGCTCAACAGAATGCCCGAGGATATCGACTACCTGTAAGACGGCCGTTCAGTTAAGGCGGGCTAGAATCCGTATGGCATGTCTGACACGCGCTCGCTGAGGCGAGAGCGCCGCTCGCCTACGCGTGTGTAGCGCCGACGCTCATTGGTGTAGCGAATGATCGTGACGGCTTCTAGGAACTGCTCTGCGGGAGTGCCCCACGGCGGGGGCGGGGAAACGTATCGTTCGCACGCGCCGGCAAGTGCTCGGGCTTGGGCCTTCCGAGCGTCAGGCGTCAGGCGATCGCGGGACTTCAGGAACTCTGCCACGTTCAAAGATAGTCCGGTTGGCAAGGGGCGAGTTTGAGCGAGATCTGCCCACTGCATGAGTTCGGGTGGCATCGAGACGTTCGGCTCCCACGTGGTGCGCTTTGGCCAGCGCACTACGTACGTTTCAGCTGCCATGTCGCCAAGTCGCTGTCCTTTCTTGGACACGAAAGAAACGACCATGGCGAGAACTCCGAGGGTCATCCACACCTCGATGATTCCCACAGTCGATCGGATGAAGGCCTGATGCATGCTCACGGTGCCGCCAGAAACGGTCACCACACGTGTGCGCATGAGTGCTCGTCCGGGCGAGGAACCGTTCATTACCCCAGTGATCAGAGCGGGGATCGCCCACCAAAAAATGGCCATCGAGCCAATAATGAGGGCAGTCGTCATTGCGTAACTCATGCTGGTAGTCAACGGATCAAGGTTCCACACAAGTAGTAGCCAAGCGAGGAAGATCAGGACGTAATCGACGACGCCACTACCGATACGCGACAGGGCGGTGGCTGCCGGGAGTTCGAGAGCGACGCCCTCACCTGTAACGATCGCATCAGGGGGCGTATCCATACTGTGTCCTACCATCACCGTACAAGACTACCTGCACAGACCTGCACGGCTATGGCACTGTAGTCGTATGGACAGTTTGGCGTTTGCAAAAGCCCACGAAGAGCAGTGGGAGCGTCTTCGCTACCTTACCGACAAGGGCACACTCACCGGCGCCGAATCAGACGAGTTCGTCCAGCTCTACCAAGCCGCGGCCTCACATTTGGCCACCATTCGCACGCAGGCACCCGATCCGGATCTCATCCTTACCCTGTCGGCCACTGTCTCTGCGGCGCGTAGCCGCCTCACCCAAACCCGCGGCTCAACGTTGCAGAGCCTGTGGCGGGTTCTCACCGTCACGATGCCGCACGCATTTTATCGGATCCGGTGGTGGACACACGGCGTGAGCCTCGCTTTCATTGCCGTATTCGCTCTCGTGGTCGCGTATGTCGCGCAAAATCCCGATCAAATCAATCTGCTCGGCACCGATGCCGAGCTTGAACGCTACGCCAACGAAGCCTTCGCCGCCTACTATCGCGAGTATCCCGGTTTCGACTTTGGGGGCATGGTGTGGACGAACAACGCATGGATCGCCCTTCAATCGATTGGGGGAGGGGTGACGGGCATTTTTCCGGTGTGGGTCATGCTGACGAACGCCGTGGCCGTGGGGCAAGCGGCTGCCATCATGAATTACCACGACAGCCTCGATATCTTCTTCCAGCTCATCCTGCCGCATGGCCTCATGGAACTTACCGCGATTTTCGTGGCAGGAGCCGCCGGCTTCCGCCTATTTTGGGTACTTCTACTGCCCGGCGACCTCCCACGAACGACCGCACTTGCCGAAGAAGGAAAGCACACGATGTACGTGGCATTTGGACTCGTCGGCGTGCTGTTCGTGTCCGCGCTTGTTGAAGGTTTCGTCACCCCGTCCTACCTACCGTGGGGTGTGAAGATCGCGATTGGCGCGGCCGTGCTGGTTGCGTTTTGGCTGTGGGTCTACGTGTTCGGCAACCATGCGTTGCCGAAGGAACGTGACCTAATCGTTTACGCCGCGTAAAATTTCCGTCCGCGCTACAAGCGCGCGAACCTAGAGGCGTCCGCGCGCCTTCAGGTCGAGATACGTATCGACGACAGCCACCGGCAAGTTTTCCGCCGTCGCCCGGACCACGAAGCTGCCCGCGCGTTCGATGGTCCGCATGAGATTCGTCGCCTCGATCTGTGCCCGCTCATAGGCGGCTCGGTTAAATGCATCCTCCGCAGTGAGTTCGTCGGGCCACTCGAAAGGGTCCGCGTGTGTGGAGGCAACCATAACGGTGTGGGACCGCTTGAGCTCCGGAATGATGTCAAGGAGACCCGACGACGGCGTCCCACCGCCGAGCGTCGTGAGGATGATGACGAGCGCGGGTTGTTTCGTGATCATGGCGATGTGGGTAGGCAGGCTTGTCCAGTCCGTCGCCTGCAGCGTAGGTTCGATGTCCGCAAGGGTTTGGGCCACACGGTGCGTGATCGAATTCGAATGCTCGCCAACCAGCCGAGCGCGCACGTCGTCGTCAAATGCGATGATGCTCACGCGATCCCCTGCGCGCTGGGCGATCGCCGCCTGGAGGAGCGCAGCCTCGGTGAACGCGTCGAAGGCTGGGGCGTCAGAGACCCGCAGTGCACCTCCACGACCCGAATCGAGAACGACGACGACTTGTCGGTCACGCTCCGGGCGCCACGTGCGCACGACGGTCTCGCCGAGCCGCGCGGTCGAGCGCCAGTCAATGGCCCGCACGTCATCGCCCGCCACGTACTCACGGAGCGAATCGAATTCCGTTCCCTTGCCGCGGACCAGTAACAGCGCGCGTCCGTCGAGCTCGCGCAATTGCCGTACACGCGAGGGGATGTACCGCCGGGAGGTGAACGGCGGTAGCACCTTGATTGTCCAGTCGGTAGGAAAGGAACGTTGGCGACCAGCAAGACCTAGCGGTCCGTTCGTGCGGATCGTGATGGAGTGCGATTTCACGGTCCCGCGCCTGGTGGGAATGAACGTTGATTCGACCGTTTGCTGCGAACCGGCCTTGACTCGTAGCTCGTGCCGGGAGGGATCCACGCCGGTCGAAGGCGGCCATGCATCGCGAATTTTTCCTTTTATTGTGCGCCGTCCCGGGTTTGCCACAGTCAGCGTGGCGGTGATGGGCTCTCCTACTCGCGTCGTGCCTTCGCCGGAGCGTGATACATCAAGGCGCATCGGCGAGGGTGCCATCGCCGCGTCGAGAAGTACCGCGACGGCGATCACGAGTGTCACGAGCATGGCCGGATTGGCGTCCCGCATGGCGACAGCCAGCACGACTCCCATCATGGACAGCCCCACGGCGGGTAGGCGGATGAACATTAGCGCGGTACCGGCACTGAGTTGAGAATAGATTCGAGAACCGCAAAGCTCGATATGCCATCAAGTTCGGCCTCGGGGTGGAGTTGGATACGGTGGTTGAGCGCAGGAACTGCAAGCGCTTTAACGTCATCAGGGGTGACGTACGTACGGCCCGAGAGCCACGCCCATGCCCGCGAACCGTGCAGCAGCGCGGTCGATCCGCGGGGAGACACACCAAGTGAGACCGCCGGAGATTCACGGGTGGCCCGCACGAGATCCACAATGTAATCCAAGATCCGCACGCTGGCCTCAACATCCTTGACTTCCGCGCGGGCGGCGAGCACCTCGTCCACTCCCGCAACGGCTTCAATGTGCGCCGAGTCCAAGTTCGTTGGATCGAAATTCATCGCGTGTCGCCGGAGTACCTCGACCTCCACGTCACGAGGCGGCAGGGGCAGGTTAACCTTGAGCATGAAGCGGTCGAGCTGAGCCTCGGGCAACTGATACGTGCCTTCGTATTCCACCGGATTTTGGGTGGCAACTACCATGAACGGGTCAGGCAGCTCGCGCTGATCACCATCCGCCGATACCTGATGCTCGGCCATCGCTTCGAGTAGTGCGGCTTGAGTCTTGGGCGGGGTGCGGTTGATCTCGTCCGCAATCAGGAGGTTGGTGAACACCGGTCCGGGCCGGAAGGTGAATTGCCCGTCACCCGAGTTGTATATGAGCGAGCCTGTGAGATCTCCCGGCATGAGGTCGGGGGTGAACTGCACGCGCTTGGCATCTAGATCGAGCGCGGCCGCCAGCGAGCGGACGAGCAGCGTCTTCGCCGTTCCAGGCACGCCCTCGAGAAGCACATGCCCCTCGCATAACAGGCCGATGAGCACGCTTGTCACCGCGTGGTCCTGACCCACCACGGCCTTCGCAATCTCGCCTCGAATCGCACGGAACGTCTCCGCCGTGGCCGACTGGGCGGGTGCCTGCTCAGTCGGCTGCTGCTGGGCTGGTCGGAACGAACCTTGAGGCTGGAAACTATCTGACATTGACATCCCTTTCGAATCGGTCGAGCTCCGTGGCGAGGGTGATGAGATCGGAATCGTCCTCGATCGGGCGGTCGTACAAAAGTTCGGCGAGTACGTGAGGCGGATATCCGCTGACCCGCGTAAGAGTTGTGATGACGACGTCGGGTGTGGCGTCTTTCGGAATTCCTCGGCCCTTTGCAAGGCGCGAGATGGTGCCGGCGCGCAGGGCGCTCGCGGCGTGAGCGTGGTTCTTTCCTCGCTCGTAGAGGATGGACCGGCCTTCGTTCACCTCGGAAGCTGGAACGACGACCGGTAGCGGCTCGGGCACGAGCTTACCGAACCGCCGGCCCTTGTGCAGTGCCCACCAGCCCAGCGTCAGCGTGAGGGCTGCGGCGAACGGGAAGAACCAGGCAGGCAGACCGGCCCAGATGGCAGTCGCACCGCCGTCACCCCCATCAAACGCATTGCCGGCCACCCAGTAGACCTGCGGATGCGAACCGAGCTTGCGCAGGACGAAGGCGGCGTTGCCCTCTTGCGCAAGGAATTCGTTCATAAACAGCCGGTCGTCGGCCACGTAGGAGATCTGCGCGTGGTCCGGGTGCTGGACCCACACGTATCCGTTGCGTGCGGGAAAGCAGCCGATAACGTCGTCGTTAGACGGCATGAAAATCCACTCGATCGGCCCGATCCCGCGGGCCTCTTGCGCGTCCTCGTCATCACTTTCGGCGCGAAGCCGAGCGTTCGCTATGTAGATCGGATCACCAGCTAGCCCCCATTCGTCTGGCCACGTATTCGCGGTCAGCACGATCGTTGCGCGCGAGTTGACCAGAGTATCGATTACGTCTTGATCCATGATGGCGGAAGCGTCGATGACGAGAGTGGTGTCTGGACCCGCAAGTTGTTGAACGTCGATGGGATTGACTTGATCGACGGCGACTCCGTTGTCGCGCAGAATCTCGGCGAGCGCCCGGGTGCCGTCGAGATTTGTTGACGACGGCGATAAGGTTTGGCCTCCCGAGGGGACGCGGACGAAGACCAGCACAAAGATCGAAAGAATGACGAGACCGGTCAAGACAAAGAGCGTGCTACGTGAGGTCGGTGTCTTGGTGACGGGTTGGGCACTCATGCGCTCACCTGCACCGGTTCGATCTTGCGGCGAAGGTCGTGAAGTGCCCGAACGTCGTCGCGACCTGCTTGCCCGTGCCAGTAATAAACCTCGTTGAACGTGACGGCGCAGCGGGAAAAAAGATCTTCGGCCTCGAGCCTGGTTGCACCTGCTTTCGCCGCTTCGAGAGCAGTCATTCCGGGCACGACCGTGATGAGGCCGCGTTCGTCAAGAAGCCGAATAATTGCACGGTAGAGCTCGATGACCGCGAGGTTGAGATCACCGGATCGTTCCGCCTTGTCGGCGGCGGCGAACAATTGTCTGGACGAGCGCAGGTCGTCAAAGAGTTCGGTACGGCTTGTTCGGCCAGCACCGACAGCACCAATTCGGGACCTGCGAACCGCGAAGAAAATGACTGCCACGATAACGAGCACGATGAGCAAGATAATAAGGTAACTTCCTGCACCGCCGCTTCCTGGGCTGATCTCTAAGCCGATTCGCATAAGTGTCTCTGCAAGCCAATTGAGGAATCGTTCCATGAGTGTTGGAGAGTCGGCGTACATGCCCTTGGCTAGCTCGTCTTGGGCGAGACGTTGGGCATCATCCGCATCCGGCGTGAAGGGGGCGAGGAACATTAGGACAATGGCGACTTCGGCTTGAAGGGATCGTCAGGATCGGCCTGTCCGGTGGGCGTACCGGGTGTATCGGGACTGTCCGACGCGTCCGGGCGTGGCGCTTGCGAAGAGGCGGCGCGAGAGCCGGCGTCAGTGTGATACCACTCGGGGCGTTCCTGCCAGTCGTTAGGGTGTAGAACGCCGGACTGGTTGGTGCCTGAGTTGTAAGATCCCGGGGCGGTTGGCGGAGCCCACTGGCCATATCCGTTCTGGCTGGAAGGACCGTAGGCGGCACTGCCGTATGCCTGCTCGCCGGATGGATCGCCCCCAAATGTCTGGTCGTGCTGGGATTGACCATACTGGTTGTAGCCGTATGGTTGCTGGCCGTTCTTGCCGTTAATCTGCTCCTGCCGACCGGCTTGGAACAGCGCGTCTTGATGGAAATTCTCGCGTTTCATCCGCATGTTGACGTACACAAGGTTGGTGACGGCGGTGACGATCGGAGCGATGATCAGCGCGGCAAGCAACGAGACGAGAATGATACCGACGACGCCCGTGGTGAGGAAGAAGCCCGCGTTGTTATCAGCATAAACCGAGAGGCCAACGGTGAACGCGAAGAACAGCGTGAATAGGAACGTCAATGCGGCACCAATCGCAATGGCGGTCAGTAACAGACCCGCAAAGTAGCCGAAGGAGCCCTTGGTCAGCTCCCACGAGCGGCGAAGGCCAACGATCGGACCGATCTCCTCAGCAACCATCGCTGGGGCCGTGATCGAGAATCGGTAGAACATGACAAAGCCGATCGCCATGAAGAACACGGGGGCGGCAATCAAGTTAAATACGAATCCAGTGGAGCCGACGTCCAGGGAGTCGAAAATTCCGAATAGGACCGCAAATATAACGGTAAAGAATAGGAAGACGGCCAACAACACGAGAGCCATCAGTCCGAGCATGCGGGCTGCGAGAACACCGAGCTGACGACGAGCCATCTGGAGAGTTTCTCCAAGTGAAAGCTTCCGCCCGCGGATCGTGGCGAGCGTGACGCGCGTGCCAGCCGCGAGCACGATGAGGTTTCCGACGAGCGAGACGATCATCGTGAGGACTGAGAAGACGACGGACGTGTCGTAACTTGCAGTGGTCGTGAACGCGCTCTCACCAAACGCAAGCCCGACCAGCATGTTGATTGCGGCGACCACGAGATTAACGATCGCGGGAAACACGATGAACGGCACCGGATTGAAGCGAATCAATCGGAGCGCGCCGTCCAGCGTTTCGCCGACGGAGAGGGGCCTCATCGGAATAACGGAACGCCATCCTCCGACGCGGGCGTTAAGGTCGGGGTTGTACTGTCCATCGCCGTGAGGCGAGTTGGTTGGTCGATCGTTGTCCCACGCTGACATGTTCGAAGCCTTTCGTTGACAAACCTAAGACCAATTTACCTGATGATTTCCACACACTGACCACGGTCCATCCCTCGGGGGTATGACGGTCCATGCTGGTATGATTGGCCGTACAGCTTAGTGGTGCATTCAGTGGTGCAAACGGTGAAGGCAGATTATGACAGTTCGCATTCTTGTGGTCGATGATGATCCCGCAATTTCCGAAATGGTGGCGATTTTGCTTGAGAGCGAAGGATACGAGGTCTCTGCGTGTGCGCATGGAGATTCGGTCTTGCCGCTATTTCGCGTAGAACACCCCGATCTTGTGCTTCTCGACGTCATGCTTCCCGGCATGGATGGCGTGTCCGTGGCTCGTGCACTGCGCGAAGAGTCCGATGTGCCAATCATCATGATGAGCGCGAAGACGGATTCGGTGGATGTTATCGCAGGCCTCGAAGCGGGCGCCGACGACTACGTGACCAAGCCGTTCGAGAACTCTGTGTTGCTCGCGCGTGTCAAGGCGCGTCTGCGTCGCCAGGAGCCCGAGTCTGAGAACCTGAAGATTGCCGATCTTGAGATCGATCCCAAAGCACACGAAGTTCGCCGTGGCGATGAGGTCCTACACCTCACCCCGCTCGAATTCGATCTACTCACTGTTCTTGCTCGAAAGCCCTACCAAGTATTCACACGTGAAGAACTTCTCGAACAGGTGTGGGGATACCGCCACTCTTCAGATACGAGGCTTGTTAACGTTCACATCCAGCGTTTGCGCTCGAAGGTTGAACGCGACCCAGAAAATCCTGAGGTCGTGCTCACCGTCCGTGGCGTTGGCTACCGGGCGGGATCCTTGAACCAGTGACTCAGCCGGCTACGGCTGGCGGGCGACTCCGTTCCATCGCACGCCGCATCGACGGCCTGCGCGAACGATGGTATTCATCCCTGTCTTTGAGGGTGATCGTCAGTATCATCCTCGCTGGCGTGCTCGGCATCATCATCATGGGATTCGCGATCTCGTCGCAGGTGCGCGCCTCGGTGTATGACGCCGCTGTTGAAACCGACGTTGAGCAATTCTCGACCGACGTTCAGCTCGCCCAGGATCGTTTTGCCGCAACCTCACCGTCCGTGGGACGCACGCAGGAAGTGGCGAACCTCCTCGTATCGTCGCTGTACGATCCATCGCGTGGTGTGCTCGGCGCAGTGCTCCTTAGGGCGCCGGACCAGCCCACGATGGCTACCCAGATCTTCGAGCCTGCCACGGCTTCTGCGACCCGCGTCCGGTCGCTCGTGACCCCCGAGTTGCGGACAGTCGTGCGTGACGGCGAGGAAATCGGCTGGCAAGCAGTGGGAATTCCAAGCGAGGATTCGGTGGTGCCCGGCATTATCTTGGGCACGACGATTGACATTCCAGGTTCCGGCGCGTACGAGTTGTATGCCGCCTACTCGATGGAAAATCAGCAGGAGCTCATTTCTAGGACGATCCGCGTCATGTGGATTTCGGTGGCTGCACTACTCATGCTCCTCGGATTCGTCACGTGGGCAGTGATGCGCTGGGTGCTCTCGCCCGTTCGAGCCGCATCCGAAAACGCGCGCCAGCTGGCCGACGGCGAATTCGACACGCGCATGGAAGTCCGCGGCTCCGACGAGATCGCCCAACTTGCCGAATCGTTCAACCAGATGGCCGAATCTCTGGAAACTCAGTTCACCCAAATGGAGCGCATCTCCAAGGTCCAAACCGAGTTCGTATCGGCGGTCTCGCACGAGTTGCGCTCGCCCGTGACGACAGTGCGCATGGCCGGCCAGCTCATCTATGACAACCGTGAGGACCTACCGCCCAACCTCAGGCGTGCAGCGGAATTGCAGTACAACCAGCTCCTCAACCTCGATGCAACCCTCGCCGACCTTCTAGAGATTTCTAGGTACGACGCTGGTGGCATGACCCTCGCCACCGAAACGGCCGACGTGGGTGACCTTGTTGCAGAAGTGATTGACGTGTCCCAACCGCTCGCACAATCCAACGGTGTCAGGGTTACTTTCGAAGTCATCGGGGATACAATCGCCGAAATCGAACCGCGCCGCGTGCGCAGGCTTGCTCGTAACCTGCTTGTCAATGCGCTCGAACACGCTGAACGCCACCCTGTCAACGTCGTCGTCAAAGCAAATGACACGGCTGTGGCCGTCATGGTTCAGGACCACGGGATCGGCATCGCTCCCGAAAAGCTTCCGTACGTGTTTGATCGATTCTGGCGCGCCGATTCGTCGCGAGTGCGCAAATCCGGTGGCACGGGTCTGGGCCTGACGATCGCTCGCGAGGACGCGCAGATTCACGGCGGCACGCTTGAGGTAGCCGGCGAACTCGGCGTCGGCTCGACGTTCCTCCTTACCTTGCCCAAAGAGCCGCACAATTCCTTCATTCCACCCATTCTGCTCGAGGTGCCCGAGCCGTACGTGGAGGAGACCGAGCAAGACTTGCCCGATGAGAGATCTAAGGGCGGTCGCTCCGCCGAGCTGGAGGACGCGTCGAGCCCGTTTAACGTCGTTGTTGAAGATGACCCGGATGCAGCAGCAGAATTGCGTCTTGACGACAAGCACATTGGAGGCGAGACCTTATGAGAAAGTTCCTCGCTTTGCTGGCCGCCGTCATGTTCGCGCTTGCAGGATGTGCGACGCTACCAACGGCAGGTGAGCCGCATCAGGTCGCGCGACCGGACAATCTTGATGGCGGTGTGGTCCTCGATCCGCAAGGGCCCACGCCGGGCTCCTCGCCTGAAAATCTGGTGAAGGACTTTTTGCGAGCCTCGGGTGCGGGACTGTCCGGAGATTTCTCAGTGGCTCGCCTATTCCTCACGCCTGAGGCCGCCGCACGGTGGAATCCGACGTCGGAGGTGAGGGTATATAAGGACGCGCAAAATCCGGCAATTTCGCAGACGCGTAACGGCGCGATTCGCGTCAGCGCAACTGCTGCTGGCACGCTCGATGATCGCGGACGGTACTCTGTTGCGACATCCGACGCGATTGTGAACGTCGAATATTCCCTCATCAAGAATCCGGACGGGGAATGGCGAATTGCCGCCCTTGACGACGGCATCGTGGTGCCCAACTCCATTTTTGGATCGCTCTATTCGGAAACATTGCTCTACTTCCTGACGCCTGATCGCGCCTCGCTCGTACCGGAGGCGCGCTGGTACTTGAATTCAGGACTAGCAAGCTACGCCATTGAAGGCTTGTTGCAGGGACCGTCGTCGTGGTTGGCGACGGGCGCGCATTCCGCCATCCCACAAGAAACGACCCTGACGGCGCGTGGCGTGCAAGTTTCGGATGGGGTAGCGCAGGTTGATCTCTCCTCGGACGTGGCTTCCCTCCAGGGAGGCGACCTCATGGCACTCGAAGCGCAGGTCTCGAAAACGCTGATGAACGTGCCTGGCATTCAGTCCGTAGTGCTCACGGTTGAGGGCGCCGAGCTGTCAGCTCCCTCGAAGATTGATCTGAGCTCGTATCCCTACGCGAGCTACACGCTCACAGGCCTTCGGCAGGGAGTGCCGGCACAGATCAGTGGCGGCGACGTCACGACGATAGCGCCCGAGACTGTGGAGGGACTGGGCTTGACCGATATCGCGGCCTCCTATTCCGAGCCACCCACGTGGGGTGCGGCGCTCGGTAATGGTGGGAGCACGATCTACGCGGTGAGCTTCGGGGGAGACGGTGCGTTCCCGTTGATTGAGGGCAGCCAGCTCGTGGTGCCATCGTTCGATTTAGCAGACTGGGTGTGGTCTGCTGAGCGGACGTCAGCCGGCGAACTTCTGACGACGAACATCCAAACAGGCGAGTCGTTGCGGTTTCAACTCTCATGGCTGGAGGGTCTTAACGTGCGTGATATTGCCATGTCACGCGAGGGTGCTCGCATGGTGATCGTTGCAGACCAGGGTGGAGTGGTCCAGCTCAACGTGGTGTCAATCGCGCGTAGTGATGACGGGACTCCGGTTGAAATCGGTAACCCATCCAGGTTTGGACAGTCTCTCATTGACGTCACCGACGTAGCGTGGGTGTCCGAGGTGCGCGTGGCCGCTGTTGCTCGCAATCAGGGCACCAGCACGAGCGGCCTTCACGTTGTGGGTATCGGTGTTCCGCCGGCCTCTCTCGCATCGGTCGACAATCTTGTGTCCCTCACCTCCGGCCGAGGAGTGGACTCGATGGTCATTCAAAATGAAGAGGGCAATCTCTTCTCCTACGACGGCGCCGGCTGGCGTCTCCTTGCCGAAGGTGTCGGCTCGCCCGCCTACCCGGGCTAAACCCAACAGCGATCTTTTATCTACAGGACGTGCTGCGAGAGGCGAATCCACATTCGATGAGGTTCGACCGTCGTCACATCGGCTAATCCTGCACACTAGGCGCATGGACGCTTTCGTGACTCACACGCGCAGGCTGTGGAACGACATTCTCGACATCATCTTTCCCCGCTGGTGCGCCGGGTGCGGGCAATGGGACGAGGATCTTTGTCCGGCGTGCGTAGACGGGTTCTCGTGCGAGTGGTATCGCGTCGAAGAATTCCTGCCGTACCTTAGTCACGTGAGCGCTGACGGGGGAGCCGACACCTCGCCTTTCGCTGTTCTCGCCCTAGCGGATTACGACGACGCCGTGGCGCGGTCAATAATTCGGTGGAAAAATGTGGCCGATCGCCGTCTCGATGAGGCGTTCGCAGAGCTCATCACCACCCGAACCACGCCGATCATCCCTGCGCGAGCCGGCCCGACCGTCGTCGTCCCTGCGCCGTCATCGCGACAACGAACGCAAGATGGTCGATTCGTCGCTGGAGTGATTGGCCACGCCGTTGCGAAGGCCGTGGACGCAGGGTATGCCAATGTCCTTTGGCGCTCGCGTGTGCGATCGGCTCAGGGTGTGGAGGCACGTGGGCGAAAGTCTCGCGGCGTCCGGCTCAAGGAAGGAGCGAACCTAAACGGAATGGACGTGATTCTCGTAGACGATGTCGTCACCACGGGGGCTACGCTGGCTGGCGCTTCGCGCGCGGTGGAAACTGCGGGAGGTCGCGTCATTGCTGCGTTTGTCCTCGCAGCCACACGAGATCCACGTCAATTACGTGCATTGGGTCATAAATAATTAGCTTTCGCCGTATAATAATGACATCCAAACTTTCGGTAAAGAGTAAGTCAAAACCGCAGGTGGAGGTGAGGAACAGTCCGCTGGGCGCGGGCTTGATGTATCTGGGTTATACCCACTTTCGACAATGGCCATAGGAGGTCATCATGGAAATCGTAGTCACCGGTAGAAACACCGAGGTCAAACCTAACTTCCGTTCACACGTTGAGGAAAAGCTTCAAAAGATTGAGCAATTCGCTCCGCATACCCAGCGTGTAGAAGTGGAAATTAATCATGAGCCGAACCCGGCACAGGTTGAGACCTCCGAGCGTGTAGAAATTACTGTTCGCGATAAGGGACCGGTGGTGCGTGCAGAGGCATCAGCATCCGACAGGTACGGAGCGCTTGATCTTGCCGCCACGAAGCTTTTTGAACGGCTACGCCGCAAGCACGAGAAGTCGAAAAACCGCAGAAAGGGCGATCGCCGCGTCCGAGAGGTTGCAGAACTTCCGATTGACGAATTGCTTTCCAAGCCGGCAGAGGAGCCGGAGGTGGAAAAGCGCGTTCCCGACACGCCCGGTGAAGAGGTCGAAACCCAACTCGGTGATTCGCCTGCCATTGTGCGCCAGAAGCTCTACGAAGCGCGACCGATGTCTGTGGAGCAGGCCATTGATGAGATGGAACTGGTTGGACATCCGTTCTACCTGTTTATCGATGAAGAAACGAAGCAGCCGTGCGCCGCATATCGGCGCCGTGGATGGACCTATGGCGTGATTCGCCTCGATGCCACGACCGGAGACTACGGACCGGGAGAAGACTCCTAAACTGTGCCGGGCCAATGAATGCCCGAGTATGAAGGCTGACGGACAGGGTGGAATCTCTCTCCTTAACAGCTAAACGACGGCGGCGGGTGACGATTACGTCACCCGTCAGAAT
>JBHWRK010000009.1:0-8971 GCA_043426715.1 Trueperella sp.
GGAGTAGGCGAGAAACACCGAGTCAATTAAATGGTAGACGAATTCGAGCATCTCCTCGTTCTCCAGGTGCTTCTTAGCACCAAAACTCCGAGCGTTCTCGGACGGCATGGGTACGAGAATTGTCCGGATCGCGGGCTTTGCGATTGCCTTCGGATAGAGCCTACGCAGCCGAGCCTGCCGAGAATCGGGCAGGATGACCGGCGCGAACCGTACGTTCTGGCCTTGCATCGTGATCTCCTCGAATCCCGCCTCGCGGACCTTCTCCCGAAGCTCCGCGAGCGTAAACAGGCGGTCCACTTCGATTGGCACCGAACCGTAGCGGTCTACAAGTTCTTGGCGCACATCGGAGCGCTGACCGGCCGACGTCGTCGACGCGATCTTTGAATAGATCTCAAGCCGCAACCGTTCGGAGGTGACCCAGTTCCCCGGAACGTACGCTTCGACCGGGATCTCGATGCGGATCTCACCCGCCTTCTCTGCGTCGGTGCGTTTATCTTGGCCAGTGAGGTTCGCGACAGCCTCCGAAATCATACGGATATACAGGTCAAAGCCCACTCCCGCGATGTGGCCGGACTGCTCCCCGCCCAGCAGGTTGCCGGCGCCGCGGATCTCGAGATCCTTGAGTGCCACTTGGAATCCAGCACCCAGCTCGGTGTGCGAGGCGATCGTGCGGAGACGTTCGAGTGCGGTTTGGGTCATCGTTCCATCGCGCGGATACAAGAAGTAGGCGTAGGCGCGGTCGCGCCCTCGGCCCACTCGGCCGCGCAACTGATGGAGCTGAGACAGACCGAGTTTGTGCGCGTTTTCGACGATGAGCGTGTTCGCGTTCGAAATATCTAGGCCCGTTTCGATAATCGTGGTGGAGACGAGCACATCGATTTCCTTATTCCAAAAATCGTCAATGACAAGTTCGAGCTGGTGCTCGCTCATCTTGCCGTGCGCCACGCCGATGCGAGCGTCTGGAACGAGTTCTTGAAGTTCGGCGGCCACGCGGTTGATTGATTGCGTGCGGTTGTGCACGTAGAACACCTGGCCATCACGAAGTAGCTCACGCTTGATCGCGGCCGCTATCTGCTGCTTTTCGTGTATCCCGACGTAAGTCAAAATCGGATGGCGTTCCTCGGGTGGCGTGGCAAGCGTGGACATTTGCCGCAGGCCGGTCACCGCCATTTCGAGGGTGCGAGGGATCGGGGTAGCGGACATGGCGAGCACGTCCACAGCCGGGTAGAGCTGCTTCAATGTCTCCTTGTGTTCAACACCGAAGCGCTGCTCCTCATCGATGACCACAAGGCCGAGATCCTTGAAGCGCACGTCACCCGTGATGAGGCGGTGCGTTCCGATCACAACGTCCACCGTGCCGTCGCGTAGGCCCTTCTTGACACTGTCCGCCTCTCGGTCGGTCTGGAAGCGCGAGAGCTGCTCGACGTTGACAGGGAATCCGGCGTATCGCTCGTTGAATGTATCAAAGTGCTGTTGCACGAGCAGAGTCGTGGGCGCAAGAACCGCCACCTGTTTGCCATCTTGGACAGCCTTGAACGCCGCTCTGACTGCGATCTCTGTCTTGCCGTATCCGACGTCACCCGAAATGAGACGATCCATAGGCTCCGGCGATTCCATATCGCGTTTGACCTCGTCGATCGTCGAAAGTTGATCGGGAGTCTCGATATGTTCAAAGGCGTCCTCGAGTTCGTGCTGCCACGGTGTATCCGGCGTGAAAGCGTGGCCCTTTGTGGCTCTTCGCTGGGCATACAGACGCACGAGTTCCTTCGCGATCTGCTTGACCGCCGCCCGCGCCTTCGACTTCGTCTTCTCCCAATCAGCCCCACCCATCTTATTGAGCGAGGGCGCATCGCCGCCCGAATACTTCGAGATTTGGTCGAGCTGGTCGGTCGGCACCCACAACTGGTCGCGGGCTTGGCCACGCCGCGACGGCGCATATTCGAGCACCACATATTCGCGCTGAGTGCCGTTCGGCCCGCCGAGCTTTCGCTTGGCCAGTTGCACGAATTGAGCCACTCCGTGACGCGCGTGCACAACATAGTCGCCCGGCTTAAGTTGGAGAGGGTCAACAGCGTTTTTCCGCCGCTTAGGCATCTGGCGTTGCTGGGCCGAGCGGGCCCGCTTGCGTCCGATGAGATCGTTACTCCCAAGCAGTGCGAAGCGCGAACCTTCCGCGACGAAGCCCGATTGAACGGGTGCAGTCACGATAGACACTACGCCGGGGGTCACTTCGTCGAGATCTTCGGAGAAGCGTGCCGGAACGTCAATGCCTTGGAGCTGTTCGACGAGACGACGACCAAGTCCCGCGCCCTCAACAGCCACGACGACCTGCCATTGCTCACGGGCCAGCTTTCCAACTTCGTTGAGCGCCTTATCGACGTTGCCCGCGAAACTCTTCGGTTCTCGCAATGGCATCTTGACGCTATTCACACCTGCAAAACCGCCGATCGTCCACCATCCGAGTCCCCGTTTGGTGGCCGCGTGTTCGACGTCGTCAATCTCTTTAAAGGAGGCATTCTGCACAGAAATCGGGATCTCGCCGCCATCCGCAGCAGAAGACCATGCGGCGGAGAGAAATTCCTCGGTGGTTTCCTGAAGGGATTCGGCGCGCTGGACCAGGCGTTCGGGCTCGACGAGGATGACGCGTGCAGTTTTCGGTAATTCGTTGACGAATAGGTGCATGTCGTCAACAAGCACCGGCTGAAGGGATTCCATTCCCTCGACTACGATGCCATTGGCGATACGGTCGAGCATGTCGACGGCGCCGGGCAGGTCTTGGATGGCCTGCGACGCTCGGGAACGCACCTCGTCAGTGAGGAGGATTTCGCGGCAGGGCGGGGCGTAAAGCTCGTCGACTCCCTCCATCGAGCGCTGGTCGGACACGGCAAAGGTGCGGATCTCATCCACTTCGTCGCCGAAGAATTCCACACGCAAGGGGTGGTCAGCGGTTGGTGGGAACACATCAATGATGCCGCCGCGAACCGCGAACTGGCCGCGTGCTTCGATCATGTCTACGCGCGCGTAGGCAGCTGCAACGAGGCTCTCCTGGATCTCCTCGAAGTCCACGAAGTCGCCCACCCGGAGTGTGACCGGCTCAAGATCGCCAAGCCCGGTGGCAATGGGTTGAAGGAAGGCGCGTATCGGAACGAGGAGCACCTTCAGTTCAGAGAAGTCCTCTGGATGAGTGAGCCGGCGTAACGTCGTTAGGCGTTCGGCCACCGTGTCCGATCGCGGAGAAAGACGTTCATGTGGGAGGGTTTCCCAGGCGGGGAAGATGGCCATGTTTTCGGCCGGAATGTAAGCACGTAGGGCGTCTTGCAGGTCTTCGGCCTCGCGCCCCGACGTCGTCACCGCAATCTGGAGGCGGCCGTCCCCCTTGCGGACCAGCTCGGCGATTGCAGGCGCGAACGCGCCACGCGGCATGGAGAAGTCGCCGAAGCGATCGCCCACGTGGGCAGACAAGGTGTTGTCGTGATCGAGAATATCGAGAACGGGACGAAGATCCATGAGGTCCTAACGTCTAGGGCTGGCGAGTGTGGAGACGGGTAGCTACTTGACGGAGCTAGCGAGTATGGAGTTTGAGCGTGGCCTTCTCGAGTCCGAGGGTGAGGACGTCCTCCACGGCGTCGGCAGCCTCGTCGATCAGGTTGTCGAGAGTTTTTTGCTCGGTGGCCGAGAAGTCAGAGAGCACGAAGTCGGAGGGGTTCTGGCGACCAGGCGGGCGACCGATTCCAAAGCGCAGCCGAATGTAGTCCTGTGTGCCGAGGGACTTCGAAATGTCCTTTAGCCCGTTGTGTCCGCCCGCTCCCCCACCGCGCTTGAGCTTAAGGGTGCCGTAGGGAAGATCGAGTTCGTCGTGAATGACGATGAGGTTCTCAGGCTCGACTTTGAAGTAGTTCATCAGCGATGAGACTGGTCCACCCGATCTGTTCATGTATCCGTTCGAAATGCCGAGGATCACCTGCTCGCCAGGCTGGCCGGGCGCCACACCGACGCGCAACGAGCACGCCTGGGTGTTCGACTGCCTGTGTGCGGACAGCGAAGTTCCGGCGCGGCGAGCGAGCAGGTGCACCACATGCTGACCGATGTTGTGGCGAGTTGCTTCATAGCGTGGGCCTGGGTTTCCAAGGCCAACTACTGCAAACATAGGGTCCTTTCGACGAGCCAAGACTACCAATCGAGCGCGTCCGCTTGCCATGAGGAACTGATCACGAGTAGCGGAAGGCCCGCTCGGTGCAAGAGCACATAAGCGGGCCTTCGTTAAGAGATTCGAGTGGAGTGAGGTTACTCGGCGTCTTCTTCGCCTTCTTCTCCCTCTTCGCCTTCTTCTCCCTCTTCGCCTTCTTCGCCTTCTTCTCCCTCTTCGCCTTCTTCAGGCTCAGGCAGTTCGATTTCTTCAGGCTCAGCGACGATGACGATAACGTCCTCAGGATCGAGCTCGGTGGTTACACCCTCAGGCATCTTGATATCCGCGACGGTGAGGTTCGTGCCATCCTCGATGCCCTCGACGTCGATGACGATTGATTCTGGAATATCCGTCACAGGTGCCAGGACTGGCAGAGCCATGAGTTCGAGCGTTGCGATCGCATCGTCCGCGGGCTCACCCACGATTTCAATAGCGACTTCGACTTCGACCTTCTCGTCGGCCTTCACGCGAAGCAGATCAAGGTGCTCGATAAGGCGCGAGAGCGGGTTACGCTGGATGTCCTTGACGATGACAAGCTGCTTGCCGTCTTCCGTCTCGAGGGTCATCAATGCGTTCGGGTTACCGCGGACAATAAGGTAGGTGTCGTGGTAATCCAGTGAGAGGTGGACCGGATCTTCGCCGTGCCCGTAGACAACGGCTGGGAGGCGGCCGTCGCGGCGCATGCGGCGCGACGCGCCCTTGCCAAATTCTTCGCGCTTGACTGTTGCAAGCTGTGGCGTCTTCGATGCCATATCAGTATCTCCTGTTCTTAACAAGGCTCGCGATCTGCGAGCACGGCCCCGAAACGGAGGCTATGACAGGCATAGACACCGCGTCGATAACGGAACATCACGCGCCTTAAAAGAACAGTGAAGCTCCCTCGCCGAGGCAACCTCACCACTATAACGCTCGGCTATGGGGAGACAGAAGCGAGCGTGCCAAAATCACACGTTACAGTGCCCCGTCGAATAGGCTCGTCACCGAGCCGTCGTTGAACACCTCTTCGATCGCCGAGGCCAGCACCGGCGCGATCGGCAAAACGGTCAGCTGTGGGAAACGCTTCTCTACCGGGATCGGCACCGTATCGGTAATAATCACCTCGCGCACGCCACATTCGGAAAGGCGCTTTGCCGCAGGATCGGATAACACGCCGTGCGTGGCCGCGATAATGACCTCCTTCGCACCAGCCTCAAGCACTACTCGAACAGCGCCAACAATCGTGCCAGCGGTGTCGATCAAGTCATCCACGATGACAGCCGTGCGGCCTTGGACATCGCCGACCACGCGATTGGACGTCGCCTCATTTGGCCGATTAATATCGCGTGTCTTGTGGACGAACGCAAGTGGCACACCACCGAGACGATCGCCCCACTGCTCGGCTACCTTGATTCGGCCCGCGTCCGGTGAGACGACAACTGTCTTCGTCGTATCGATGCGCGTACGCACGTACTCAACGAGGGTCGGCATCGCCCACAGGTGGTCGACCGGTCCGTCGAAGAAGCCCTGCGTCTGGGCGGCATGCAAATCGACTGACATGATGCGGTCCGCACCCGCCTGCTTGTAAAGGTCAGCAACGAGACGCGCTGAAATTGGTTCACGCCCCTTGTGCTTCTTATCTTGACGCGCGTACGGGTAGTTCGGGATCACCACCGTGATGCGCTTAGCCGAGGCACGCTTCGCGGCGTCGACCATAATTAGCGATTCCATGATCCACTTGTTCACCGGCACCGTGATCGACTGCAGGATGAACACGTCAGACCCACGCACCGACTCGTCGAAGCGGATGTAAATTTCGGAATTCGCGAAGTCATAAGCCGTGGTAGGGAGAAGATCAATTCCCAACTCGTCGGCCACTGCCTTGGCTAGTTCGGGGTGAGCCCTGCCGCTCGCCAAGACCAGATGCTTCTCACCATGGGTGTGAATGCCTGTCATCAAACTACCTTCTCCCTTAACCACAGGTGGCTCCTGAGTTCCTTCCCTACCCTACCCCCGCGCCTTCGGCGGAAGTTCTCGAAATCTATGTGGACGGACGTTCTTCCTCAGCACACGGCACGGTACGCGGCTACAGCACGCTGAAAGGCGAGATTTTCTCGTCAGGCGCGATATCGGCGTCGTTCGCAATCGTGAACGGCACCTCAGCTCGCTCGCCAACTGTTGTGTTGGTCAGTTGAGAATGTGGACCGACGGATGCGAACGCTGCGACGTGCGTCGTACCGCGCAGGATTGTTCCGGGTTCCACCACTGCGTCCGGCTCCAGTGTGACATCGACGTCGATGTGCGTTGTACGCGGGTCGATGATGGAGACGCCGGATTCCATCCAATCGTGGAGAAGATGAGCGTTCTTCACGGCACGCAGATCCGCGAGCTGGGCGAGCGTGTTGACGCCCGAAGCTTCGAAGCCGTCCTCCAAGATAAAAGAACCGACGCCGCGGCCGGCGTCATGAGCGGCTGCAATAGCGTCGGTCAGATACACCTCGCCCTGGGCGTTATCGGTGCCGAGGGTGTCGAGGATCTCGCGAAGGAATGCAATGTCAAAGATGTAGGTAGACGTGCCAACTTCGTGGATGCCGACCTGGTTTTCCGTGGCGTCCGCATGCTCGACGATCCCAATAATCGAGCCGGTGGCGCCTTGGTGTCCAGCCACCTCATCAGGGTGGGCGGCATCACGTAGGATCCTGCCGTAACCGGTGGCGTCCTCGAGCACCGTAGACAGGACAGTCACCGCGTTGTTGCCTACCTCGTGCGCCTCGGCCAATTTCTTGAGAGATTCTGCGGTGAACATCGGCGAATCGCCAGCAATGATAAGCACGGAGCCTTCGAGATCTGCTGGGAGAGCCTGCAAACCGCACCAGGCGGCACGTCCAGTGCCTTTGATGTCATCCTGATCGACAATGAGAGCGTTGGGGTTGATCTGTTCGATGTGGGCGGCAACCCGGTCACGCTCATGGCGCACCACGAACACCGTGTGCTTCGAGCCCGCTCCCACCACTGCGTGGTTCACGTGTCCGACGAGCGAACGACCACACAGGTCAAGAAGGACTTTCGGGGTTTGGGACTTAATTCGCGTACCTTTGCCTGCCGCCAAAATAATTGCGGCCGTCAACTCTACCACGGGGCCTCCTGAGTTCGAGCGCTCCGCCACTAGGATTCGAACCTAGACTATGGGTTCCAAAGACCCGTGTGCTGCCTTTACACCATGGCGGAATTCCCCTACATTGTGCCAGTTACCTGCGCCCAATTTCCACTTGACGAGGTAAAACTGTGGGGCTTTGCAATAATAGGGGTATGAAAAACGACACTTCCTCAGATCAGGCCCCTCGTCCGAAGCGTTCCCGCATGACCCGCGTCCAACGCCGCGAGCAACTGATTGGGATCGGTCGAAAGCTGTTTGCCGCCCATGGTTTCGACGCAGTGTCGGTGGAAGAAATCGCCTCGGCAGCCGGAGTGTCCAAGCCCGTCATCTACGAGCACTTTGGCGGCAAGGAAGGTCTGTACCAAGTGATCGTGGATCGCGAGACGACCACCTTGAATGAGATTCTTGAGGAGCAGATTCGCCCGGATCTTCATCCGCGCCAGGCGCTCGAAGGCACAATTGTTGGCCTGCTCGATTACATCGAGGTGAATCCAGATGGGTTCGGGCTCATGGTCCATCAATCGCCGGACGTCCTAGCTGGCTCGCAGTTCTCGACCATTTTGTCTGACATGGGCGACCACCTGACACTCCTTTTAGGTGCGTACTTCGAACAACTTGGGTTCGACATGGAGACCGCTCCGCTATATGGCCAAATGCTGGCTGGAATGGTGGGCACGATGGGTCAGTCGTGGGCGACAACGAAGGAACCGAGCAAGGACATTCTTGCCGCCCACCTCGTCAATCTCATGTGGAACGGATTACGCGGCCTGGAGCGCGATCCGGGGCTCGAATACTCGTAATTGTGGCGCATTTTTTCTTTCCGGTGCACACCCTCACCGGCTACCTTCAAAAGTCATTCCCGCACGTCTCACTCCCGACGGCCACGCCTTAGGAAATTCTGGTCACACCGACGTTCGTCGCCGCGCTCGTCTGCGTCTCGATCCCTGTCGAGCACGCTAATGAATCGTAGGGTGGGCTTTGGACCTCGTGGTTCTTTTCGCACGCACCAGATAGGTTGCCATCACGACACAAAGAAGTGATGCCAAGGTGAGCGCCACGTCCGCTGATGTTGATGGAATCTACGTTTGCAATGTTCGCCCTAGTCGTAGCCGCTCCAGTTGTTTGGCTCTATAGAGTACGCAACACTAGAACTACGTCACCTTTCCTAGGAGAACGACATGAGTCTCGAGATCAATCAACTATATAAATCCTTCGGGACTACCCGCGCCCTTGACGGAATGAATTTCACCGTTAACCCCGGCGAGCTCTACGGTTTCGTTGGATCTAATGGAGCCGGAAAAACGACGACGATGCGCATCGCCCTTGGCGTCCTGTCGGCCGATTCTGGGGACGTTCGCATGAACGGCAAGCCCCTCACATTCGAAGATCGGCGTAGTTTTGGCTACATGCCCGAAGAGCGCGGCCTCTACCCCAAGATGAAGATCATCGATCAGCTCGTGTACTTGGGCCAACTCCACGGCATGGACGGCGACGATGCCAAGCAGCAGGGCCTTGAGTTGCTGGAGAAGCTCGGGCTCGTTGGGAAGCCGACGGACACGCTGGAGTCGCTCTCCCTCGGCAACCAGCAGCGCGTGCAGGTCGCTGCTGCCTTGATTCATCGGCCGGCGGCGTTGATCCTCGACGAGCCACAT
>JBHWRK010000010.1:0-4841 GCA_043426715.1 Trueperella sp.
CCCTGTCGGGCATCCTGTTGCTCGGGCTCATGGTCGGCATGGGATTTATCGGATTCCTCGACGACTTTGCAAAGATTCGTAATGAGCGCTCTCTCGGTTTAACCCCGATAGGCAAGATCATTGGCCAAGGTATCGTCGGTATTGCATTCGCTGTGGGTGCCTTGCAGTTCAAGAACGATCTGAATCGAACGCCCGGATCGATGCGCATCTCTATCGTGCGTGACACGCAAATTAATTTAGCATTCGCGGGCGTGGCGATCGGCGTCGTCCTCTTTATTATCTGGGCAAATTTCCTCATCACTGCGTGGTCAAACGCTGTTAACCTGACTGACGGTCTAGATGGCCTCGCATCTGGTGCGTCGGCAATTGCCTTCGGCTCCTACACCGTGTTGACGATTTGGCAGTCCTACCAGTCCTGTTTGTCGGTGGTGAATCCGGTGCCAGGATGTTACGACGTGCGTGACCCACGGGACCTCGCCATCATCAGCGCCGCGATCGTGGGCGCGTGTCTGGGCTTTTTGTGGCATAACACCTCGCCGGCAGCAATCTTCATGGGCGATACCGGCTCCCTCGCCCTCGGTGGCGCATTCGCCGGGTTGTCGATCCTCACGAAGACTCAGTTCCTCGCAGTGCTCATCGGAGGCCTGTTCGTCATCATCGTCATGTCGAACGTCATCCAGGTGGGATCGTTCAAAACCACCGGCAAGCGCGTATTTAAGATGGCTCCACTCCACCACCACTTCGAACTCAAGGGGTGGAAGGAAGTGACCATCGTGGTCCGCTTCTGGCTCATCCAAGCACTGCTTGCAGCGGGAGGCATGGGGCTGTTCTACGCCGAATGGCTGGCACAACAATGACGCGTTTTATCCCAGGTGCGCGGGAAATCGGCAATCTGCGGATTGCCGTTCTTGGTCTAGGAGTTTCTGGCCGCGCAGCTCTCGAAACTTTATCTGCAACGACCTCTGCGACGCTCTCCGCATGGGACGCACTGGTTGAAAAGCGCGAGGATTTTACTCACCTTGATGGCGGGGCTGACATCGATCCTGTGGCACTGATGGATGACCTCGTGGCGTGGAAGCCTGACGTCGTGGTGATCGCTCCCGCCTTCCCAATGGTCGGAGTGGAATGGGAAAAGCTCCTCGAAGCTGGCATTGAGGTGTGGTCCGAGATTGAACTGGCGTGGCGCTTGCGAGCTGCCCGCGAGGACGGTCAGTTCGCGCCGTGGCTTTGCATTACCGGCACCAACGGCAAAACCACGACGGTCAGCATGCTCGCCTCCATTCTTGATGAGGCAGGACTGCGCGGGGTCGCAGTCGGTAACGTCGGGACACCGGCCGTGGCCGCGGTGGCCGAGACCGGAGACGATGCCCCTGATGCCTTCGCCCTTGAACTGTCTTCATTTCAGTTAGCGGCCACTCAGTCGATGCAACCTGCCGGTGCGATCTGCTTGAACTTTGCCGATGACCACCTCGAATGGCACGGTTCGCGCGAACACTACCGCGATTCTAAGGCGCGGATCTATGAGAACGTCCATGGTGCGCGCATTTTCCCTGTGGGAGACCGAGTGGTCGAATCGATGGTGTTTGACGCGCCCAAGATTGACGGCACGCACGACGTCGGAATCGTATTTGACGTTCCTGGACCCGGCCAAATTGGGCTTGTTGAAGACCTCATTGTGGACCGTGCGTTTGTCGACGACCACACAGAGGCGATTCAGCTCTTTTATCTCTCCGACGTCGCGCATCTTGCGACTGACGCCGGAGTCTTGCCGCTCCATATCATCAAAGATGCGGTAGCGGCTGCAGCGCTTGCCCGATCGATCGATGTCGCCCCAGAACACATCGCTTCGGGATTACGGAACTTCGCGGGAGGTAAGCACCGTATCGAAACCGTTGACACCATCGACGGCGTGCGTTACGTGAACGATTCGAAAGCAACCAACGCTCACGCCGCGGAGGCCTCCGTCCGTGCTCTCACCTCGGCAGTCTGGATCGTGGGCGGGCAAGCCAAAGGCGCAACATTTTCAGAACTCGTGCGAAAGGTCGAACCGCACTTGCGAGCCGTCGTCGTCATTGGTGTTGACCAGAGCCCGTGGCACGATGCCCTAGAGGGAGTATCCGTGCCGGTGCACTACGTCGACGCAGATGCCGTCGACCCGATGAGCGAGGCCGTCCAGCACGCGCGCGATCTAGCGCAGGAGGGCGATACCGTCATCCTGGCGCCGGCGAGTGCGTCTATGGATCAGTTCACGTCCTACTCCGACCGCGGCGAGCAGTTTGCAAAAGCGATCCGAGTGCTCGGAGGTAACGATGGCCGTTCTTGAAGCACCTGCTTTATCTGACGAAGGACGCGACCTGCGCGATGCAGTCCAACGCGGCCTCGTTGTGTTGCTCCTTAGCACCTTCGCACTTGTCTTTATCGGGCTCATCATGGTCCTTTCTGCCACCGCGCCAGCGTCGATTCGATCTGTCGATGCCAATCCGGACCAGCCGCTATTCCCGTTGGCTGTTCGCCAAATGGCCACCGCAGTTGCGGGCGGCCTCTTTGGCCTTTTCCTATCTTCCTTGCCCTACCGTACGTTCAAGGGCGTACTCGCGCACGGAGCCCTAGCTTTAGGCGTGCTATTACAGATCGGTGTGCTCGTCCAAGGCGGGGAAGGCGTGGGCGGAAATAACAACTGGCTCGACCTCGGTCCAATTGCTATCCAACCTTCCGAATTACTCAAACTCGCGATGGTCGTCTGGCTTTCCTATATGCTCGGCCGATTGTCACTCAAAGAAGTTCGGACACCGCAGACGCTCGCCATCCCAACGATTGGTTTTACGGTTGCGATCGGCACGGTGGGGCTTGGTGGCGACATGGGAACCGCGGTCATTTTCGGCATGATCGCTCTTGGCATGTTCTGGCTGGCTGGAGTGCGGGGCCTGCACCTAATTATTCCGCTTTTTGGTGGCACCTTCCTAGCGGGAGTGTTCGTCGTTGCGCGCCCCTCGCGTCTGCGAAGGGTCTCGGATTTCTTCGGTGACCTCGTCAACCTGCCCGACATCTATTCGCCCACCCAGATTGATTTCGCACAATTTGCTCTCGGCTCGGGAGGAGTCACGGGTGTCGGTATTGGAGCCGGCAAGGAGAAATGGTGGGATCTTAAAGAGGCCCATACGGACTTCATCTTTGCCGTCATCGGTGAGGAACTTGGCCTTTTCGGAGTGCTCACCATCGTCGCCCTCTTTCTTGCCCAGGGGTGGGGTCTGAAGGAAATCGCTTTTAACCATCCCGATCGTTACGGTCAGCTACTTGCCGGTGGTGCTGCCATGTGGTTGACGGGACAGGCGTTCTCGAACATGCTGGTCGTGGCCGGACTCCTGCCCGTGTTCGGTGTCCCGTTGCCGTTCATCTCCTACGGCGGAAGTTCTATGATTGCCACTCTCGGAATGGTCGGTATGGTGGCCGGATGCGCTATGGGCGTACCCGGCGTCAAGGAGAGCTGGCGTGTTCGCGGTAGGCTAGCGCAAGGAGCTCGAACACTTGTGAGGAGACAAGGATAATGGCGAATATCGTGCTTGCTGGTGGAGGAACTGCCGGTCACGTCAATCCTCTGCTCGCCACGGCCAACGCCATTCGCGAGGAGGACCCGTCCAGCCATGTGGTCGCCGTCGGTACCGATTCGGGGCTGGAAACTACACTCGTTCCAGAGGCCGACGTGCCTCTCGAGACGATCGAGCGGGTACCACTCCCTCGCACTTTATCTCTTGACATTGCTCGGTTACCGATGCGGATTCGTTCCGCAACGACGGCGGCCGGATCCATTCTTGATCGCCACAAGGCTGACGTCGTCATCGGCTTCGGAGGATACGTCTCCACACCCGTGTACCTCGCCGCAAAAAAGCGCAAGATCCCCGTTGTCGTCCATGAGGGAAACGCTCGTCCTGGCATCGCCAACAAGGTCGGTGCGCGTTTCGCAGCGACCGTTGCGCTTACGTTCCCGTCGACACCACTGCGTGCTTCGAAGGGAATCACGGTGTGCGTGGGCTTACCGCTCAAGCGTGAGATTGAGCGCCTCGCCGCGCGCACGGGTGGGCGAAAGGCAGTACGCCGCGAAGCTGCGGCCCGCTTCGGGCTGAATCCCGATGAGCCCATCCTGCTCGTTACGGGAGGATCGTCTGGTGCCCAACATTTGAACGAGGTGTTTGCGGAGGCAGCCGCGGACATCCGCGCCGCTGGAATCCAGGTCATCCATGTGACGGGCCGCGACAAGGACGCACCCGTGCGGGCCGCTGCGCCTGACAGCGGGTACGTCGTCCTCGATTACCTCGATGATATGGAAACCGCCTATTCCGCTGCCGACTTAGCAGTTTCGCGCGCGGGCGCGGGCATGGTCGCCGAACTATCAGCACTTGGTTTGCCGGCCGTCTTCGTCCCACTGCCAATCGGCAACGGCGAACAGGCTCTCAACGCCAAGGACGTTGTGAACGCCGGCGGAGCGATCATGATTGAGAACAAGAAACTTAACGCAGATGCCGTGCGCAATCGCATCCTTCCGCTCTTCGAGGGCGACACTCTCGATAAGATGTCGGTGCGTTCAACCGGTGTATCACCACTTAACGCGGCGAGTCGGCTTGCCGGAATTGCGCTTCACCTCGCGGAGGCTGTTCGATGAAGTACCACCTCATTGGCGCCGGTGGCGCTGGAATGTCTGTTGTGGGTCAGCTCTTGCTCGAAGGTGGTCACGGCGTCAGCGGATCGGACCGTTCCAACTCGGCCACTCTTGACCGCCTGCGTGAAGCTGGTGGTGACATGTTCGTCGGTCACGACGGCGCCAACGTTCCGGACGACGCCGAGTG
>JBHWRK010000011.1:0-4781 GCA_043426715.1 Trueperella sp.
TGGTGGCGGCCTCGGCGTGCCCGAGCGGGCCGCCGCGTTTATGACTGGCGAGTGGGCACTCGAGCACGGCAACGTGAAGATGCCGGTGGACGCGATCATGATTGGCACCGCTGCCATGACGGCGAAGGAAGCCAAGACCAACGACGACGTTAAGCAACTTCTCGTCGATACCTCCGGTGTGTCTGCGGATGAGAACGCTGGCTGGGTTGGCGAAGGCGAAGTCAACGGAGGCGTGACGTCTGGGCTGTCCCACCTGCTGGCTGACATGTACGAGATTGAGAATTCAGCCGCGCGGGCCGCGCGACTCATCGTTGAGGTTGTCAACGACTCAGATGCGCTCATTGAGCGTCACGACGAGATCGTTGAGGCCATCAACAAGACAGCCAAGCCGTACTTCGGTGACCTCGATGAGATGACGTATGCAGACGGTTTGCGCCGCTACGCCGAGCTGTCCTACCCCTGGAATGACATCTCGTGGATCCAACGCTGGCACGAGCTCGCGCAACGTGTGGAGGCACGCTTGGCTCCGGTGGAGTTCGGTGAGATCGTGACCATGTTCCCGGACCTTGAGTCCGTGGAGGACCCCGACGTTGTGATCGCGAAGCTTCTGGAGGCGTACCCGCAGGCGCAGGACATCGAGCTCACGACGTTCGATGCGGCATGGTTCGTGGAGCTGTGCCGAAAGTACCCCAAGCCGATTCCGTTCGTGCCGATTATTGACGGCGCGTTGCTCAAATCGTGGGGTACAGATGGCCTGTGGCAGTCCCACGACCCGCGCTACACGGCCGATCAGGTCCGCATTATTCCCGGACCGGTATCGGTGGCAGGCATCACGACGATCAATGAACCGGTAGCCGATATTTTGGCCCGCTATGAGGACGCAACCATTGCGGCGCTTGGCGGGGCTGAGACTGGCGACCTGGAGGAGCGCTTCTCGCGCGACTCGGCCACGCTCGATGATTACATTCGCAACACGGAGCATATCCAGTGGCATGGGCACCTCATGACGAATCCGGCCACTGTTGTGGACGATTACGATCTTGTGAAAACCGATAGGGGCTACGACATCGTGGTCAACCTCGACACGATGTGGGACGGCACCGATGCCACCCAGCATGCGGTGCGTGAGTTGCGGGTTCCGCTCATTGTGCCGGGTGGCGCCATGACAGGCGCTGTGCCCGTGGTCGATGACGAGCGTTTGCCGGATGCCATGTATAGCCTGTTGGCCGCCACGGCTGGCGTGGGTGCGCCGAATCCGATGGGTGACATGATCAGTACGCTTCCGCGAATCGTTCCAGATTCGCCCGACTCGGATTTTGGCGAGGCGCACTACCGCTTCTCCATCCGCCCGGAGCTCGGCGCACTGCATGCTGGCGTATCAGCCGACACCCTGCCGTCGTCGTTGAAGCTCGCGCCCATCGTGCCGTCAGCCGTGCTGGGCATGTGCTGGCCCTCGATCTACGCGGCACTTGGCTCGGCGATTGTGGACGACTATCCGGTGATCGAAGGGCTGCTGAACGCGGTGCACCTCGATCACACCGAAAATCTTGACACAGACAAGCTCGTTGGGCTTGATCACCTCGATGCGCGGAGCCGGTGCACCTCGTATTCAGAGTCGAGCTCGGGCCGTGTGGTCGTGGTGGAAACAGAGCTGACGCACGAGGGCGAGTTTATTGGCTCGTTCATGGAGCGCTTCGCCATTCGAGGCCGCGTGTTCGGCAAGGAGCTGCCGATTGATCCGCCATATGCGGGTGGGATCGAGCAGGAGATTTCCGATACGCCGCGGTCGGTGCTCCGCCGCGTGTCCGTGACTGCCCCGGAGGATATGACCCCGTTCGCGATGGTCTCGGGCGACTACAACCCGATCCACACCTCGTATCGCGCCGCAAAGGTTTCGGGCATGGAGGCACCACTCGTGCACGGAATGTGGTTGTGTGCGGCGGCCCAGCACGCCGTGTCGGCCATTGACGAGGACGGCCACCGCTGGCACATCCAGGGCTGGACGTACCGAATGTATGGAACAGTCGATCTGAATGACGACGTGGATATTTCGGTGGAGCGCATCGGCTCTGTCGATGGTGGCGGGCTGATCCTCGAGGTCAACTGCCGGGTAAACAAGAACGTCGTCTCGCAGGCAACAGCTACCGTGACACCGGCAAAAACCGCCTACGTGTACCCGGGTCAGGGCGTGCAAGCACAGGGCATGACTCTTGATGAGCGCGCTGAATCTCCAGCTGCACGTGATGTGTGGGAGCGCGCCGACGCACACACCCGCAAGGCACTCGACTTCTCGATTCTGGCTATTGTGCGCGACAACCCGCAGGTGCTGACGGCGAACGGCGTGACCTATCGTCACCCACAGGGTGTGTTGAATCTGACGCAGTTCACGCAGGTCGCGCTCGCAACCGTTGCATTCGCACAGACCGAACGGTTACGCGAGGCAGGTGCTCTCGTGGAAGGTTCCTACCTTGCTGGGCACTCGCTGGGAGAGTACAACGCGCTGGCCGCCTACGGCCAGATCTTCCCGCTGGAGACGGTCATTGAAATCGTGTTCCACCGTGGCTCCACGATGCACAATTTGGTACCGCGCGATTCGGAAGGCTTCTCGAACTACCAAATGGGCGCGCTGCGGCCGAATCAATTTGGTGTTGGCGACGACGAGGTGGCGGACTATGTCGCGTCGGTCGCTGAAGAATCCGGCGAGTTCATCGAGATCGTCAACTACAACCTGGCGGGTGAGCAGTACTCCATTGCGGGCACGATCGCTGGCCTTGAGGCGCTCGGGGCTGATTCAGCGAGGCGTTCGCGGCAGGCCGGAGGCAAGGCTGCCTTTATGCTTGTTCCGGGCATTGACGTGCCGTTCCACTCGACTGTGTTGCGCGACGGCGTGCCGGACTTCCGCGATCTACTCGACGGGCTGTTGCCTGCCGAGATCGATCCGGACATGCTGGTGGATCGATACATTCCTAACCTTGTAGCGCGCCCGTTCGACTTGTCCGAAGACTTCCTTGACTCGATCCTTGAGGTCGTGCCATCGCAAACTGTAGCCACCATGAAGAAGCGGTGGGCGGATGTTGATCTTGAATCTGAGGCCGGTGCGATCACGCGCGACCTGCTTGTTGAGCTCCTGGCATGGCAGTTTGCGTCGCCGGTGCGCTGGATTGAAACTCAAGACTTCCTCTTCCGTGCCGTGGGAGATGGTGGTGCTGGCGTGGAAAACCTCATCGAGATTGGCCTTGGCGCTGCTCCGACTCTGGCCAACCTGGCGTCTAAGACGCTCGGCCAGCCGAAGTTCGCAAACCGCCGCGTGAGCGTTTACAACGTTCAGCGCGATGCGAAGGTGGTGTACCACGAGGATCAAGCATCGGCTGCTCCGCTTGCGGCGCAGATCGACTCGGCGCTGATCGACACAGCTGAATCCGCGCAGGCAGGTAACGTCGCTGGTGACGGCACCGACACTGAGCCAGCTACCGACACTGAGCCAGTTACCGACACTGAGCCAGCTACTGAGGCGAGCCCAGCTCCTGCCGCACCGGCGCAAGCCGCGCCATCTGCGGCTGTGGCTGCACCGACGTCGGGCCCAACGCAGGACATCACGTTCGATGCGGCCGATGCTATCCGCGTGCTACTGGCCGACTCGAACAAGTTGACGTTCGATGAGATTGGCGATGCCGACAACGTGGAGTCACTGACCAATGGGGTGTCCTCGAAGCGCAATCAGGTGCTGATGGACATGTCCTCCGAGCTCAACCTTTCGTCGATTGACGGGGCCGCCGAGGCGTCGGTGGCCGAGCTATCGAAGACGGTCAATAAGCTCGCGCACAACTACAAACCATTTGGCCCGGTCCTTTCCGAAGCTATCGCGGATCGCATCCGCAGGCTCTTTGGTGCGGCTGGCCTACGCCTTGACCACATCGGTCAACGCGTGTCCGGTACGTGGGGATTAGGAGAGGGGTGGTCGGCGTGGACAACCGCCGTCATCCTGCTCGAGACCCGCGAGGGTAAGTCTGCGCGCGGTGGGGAGCTCGCGCAGTTGCCAGCGAGTGCGACGTCGGTTGCTGAGGTCGATGAACTGATCGACGCGGCTGTGGAACGCGTGGGCGCGCTGAAGGGTGTGGCCGTGTCTAAGCCGAGCGCCGGCGGGGGAGCGGGTGGGGCGGTTGTAGACTCTGCCGCGCTCGACGCCTTCTCTGATGAGATCACGTCTGCGCTGGCAGAAAATGCGCGCGACCTGCTTGAACGTCTGGGCAAGACCACTGCGGTGGCCGCGGCCCAGATGGAGGCCTCGGAGCTTGTGGAGACCGTGACAGCAGAGCTCGGATCGAACTGGCCAAAGCTGGTTGAGCCTGGATTCTCGGCGAAAAAGGCCGTCGTGCTCAACGACCGCTGGGCAACTGCGCGCGAGGACCTTGCCCGCATCGTGAACGGCGAAGTGCGTGTTGTTGGGGGTGTTTTAGAAGAGCTAGCCCAGCAGACGGGTGAGAATGTGGCTGACCATGGCGGCTCTGGCACTGACGAGACGCCCAAGCTCTTAGGAATGTCGAGCTTCGTGGGTACCGGTCCCGAAGTTGCTCGTCAGGCGGAGTTCTACGTTGCCAATGCCGACGTCTCGGATGAGGTCCGGGCCTCACTGCGTGAGATCGCGAAGGTCGCCGTGGACAAGTCCACGGGCGAGTTCACCGGTCAGATCGCCGTGGTGACGGGCATGACACCGGATTCGATCGGTGGAGCAGTGGTGAAGCGCCTCCTAGCTGGCGGTGCGACGGTCATCGCGACCGCCT
>JBHWRK010000012.1:0-6980 GCA_043426715.1 Trueperella sp.
ACCTCGCCGCGCACTTCCACCAGCTCCGGGTGGTCATCGCCGGCGAGTTCATTCGGGATGTTCCAGATCGCGTGCGCGTTGCGGGTCACATCCTCGCCCGTCACGCCATCGCCGCGCGTAGCGGCCGTTTCCAGCACACCGTTCCTATACGTGAGATTGAGCGCCAGACCATCGACCTTCACCTCGGCAGTGAATCTGCTTCCCTCCGGCAACTCCGCTGTGATGCCCTCGAACCAGCTGGCCAGCTCCTCGCGGCTGAACACGTCCTGCAACGAGTACATGCGCTCGGCGTGCCGCAACTCGGGCACGTCACCGCGCGCCACCTTCGCGCCCACCTTCATCGTGGGCGATTCCGGGCTCCACAGCTCCGGATGCTGATCTTCCAGAACGCGCAACTCGGCAATGAGCGCGTCATACGTAGCGTCAACCATCGTCGGCTCGCCCGTCGAATGGTAGGCCTCCTGCGCCGCCCGCAGCTTCGGCGCGAGCTCGTTCCACCGTGCTTTGGCTTCATCAAAATCATTCACGCACACATTGTCCCTCATTCCACCGTCACTGCGCTCAACTACGCTCGCATTGCCCAGCGCTCGCGCCACTCAGCCCCGTAGAACACTCTCCCGAGCCGCGATAGGCTCATCCCATGTGCGGACGTTATGCAACCACGATGTCTCGGACCGACATTCAGCTCGAGTTCCGGATCGACGTCGTCGCCGAATCCTACGAACCATCCCCCAACTACAACGTGGCACCCACACACGACGTGCCCATCATCGTTGAGCGCAAGATTCTTGCCGACGACGAGTGGGTCGGTACCGGCACGCCGCCACAAGCGCCTAGCGAGGGAGCCGCGAACGGCGAGACGCTCGTGCGCGCTCTCACCCCGGCGATGTGGGGACTCATCGCCCCGTGGGCGAAGGACACGAGCCGGCCGATGATCAACGCCCGCATGGAGACCGTGGCCGAGAAGAAGATGTTCGCGCCGGCACTGAAGAAGCGCCGCTGCATCATCCCCGCCTCCGGCTACTTCGAGTGGCGCAAGCCCGAGAAGACGCCGTTCTACATCTTCCGCGCGGACGGGCAGCCGATCGCATTCGCTGGTCTGTACTCGTGGTACAAGTCCGGCGACGAGTGGCTACTGACCTGCACGATTATCACCCGCGAGGCCGAGGGCGACATGGCCGACATCCACAACCGGATACCGCTCATCCTTGAGCCCGACGAATATGACATGTGGCTCGATCCCACCCTCACCGATCCCGGCATCATCGCCAGCTTCGAGCGGCCCAATCCGGAACTCAACTACCATCCCGTCCACAGGGCAGTCGGCAACGTTCGAAACAACGTGCCCGAGAACATTGAGCCCGCTCCGACCGAGGGCTGAGAATGTCGGGCGCGCCCGCCTTTGTCGACACGTAATCTAGAGCCATGAACAACTTCACGACGATCAGAGGGGTCTCCCCCTTCGATCTCGTACTCGCTCTGGGATATGCCGGCCTCGCGAGCATGGAAAGCCTCAACTTTCTCGGACAGCGCACCCTCACCGATGTTCTCCTCTATCTCGCCGTTATCCTCATCGTTCTCGGCACCTTTTTCCGCCGGCTCTACCCAACCCCAGCGGCAGCCACCGTGTATGCTGGAGCCCTTTTTCGGTATTTTGCAACGCCCACCGCGGTGTGGCTCATCGACACCGCGGTGCTCTTCGCTTTGTACGCGGTGCTCACCTACGGCGGTAAGGCCGCGCGCTGGCCTGCGATTGGGGGTGCGTCATTTGGCGCTTTCCTCCTCGTCATCCCATCATTTAATTCTGGCTACCATTCCGGAACCATTTTCCTCGCACTATTCGGATCCCAAGCAGCAGTGTTAGCAACGACGACGGGCGCCCTGTTCCGGCGCCAGCAATACGTACGTATCGAACACCTTGTGAGCGACGCGGAGATGGCGCAACAAAATTCCGAACGCGAAGCCGAGCTCGCCGTCATCGGGGAACGAACTCGAATCGCCCGCGAAATGCACGACATTGTCGCCCATACGCTCTCTGTTGTTATCGCCCAAGCCGACGGAGGGCGCTACGCAGCAAAATCCAACCCCGAGGCAGCCGAACGGGCCCTGACCGTGATTGCAGACATGTCACGTGCAGCCCTTGGCGATATTCGCTCCATCATCGGGATTTTACGCGACCCGGCCGACGCGAGCGCTCCCCTTGCCCCGGAACCCATTGACTCCGACCTCAACGCTCTCATCGATCAGGTGCGAGAATCGGGCCAAGAGGTGTCCTACGTCGTGACAGGCAAAGCCCGCCCACTACCAGTGGGAGTAGGAAACTCGCTCTACCGCATCTGCCAAGAAGCGCTCACCAATTCACTCAAACACGCAGGCCCACACGCACAACTGACGATCGCTCTTCATTGGCGCCCAGCCGAAGTCATCCTTACTGTCACTGACAACGGGCGCGGAGCCGCCGCCGTCGACGACGGCAAGGGCCACGGGCTCATCGGCATGAATGAGCGCGCCGCCGTCTTTGGCGGAACGGTCGTTGCCGGACCACGCCAAGGCGGCGGGTTCAAAGTGACTGCAACGATTCCAACTCCTACCGAAAGGACATCCCATGTCTGAGGACAAGATCAGAGTAGCCCTCGTTGATGATCAGGAACTCGTGCGCAGCGGGTTTGCCATGGTCATCGATTCCCAACCGGATATGTGCACCGTTCTCGAAGCCTCCCACGGCCAGCAGGCGCTCGACCGGCTCAATCTCGTACCCGCCGACGTCGTGCTCATGGATATTCGCATGCAGGGCATGGACGGCCTCGAGGCAACCGAACGCATCGGTATGAAAGAGTTCCCGCACGGCGTCAAACCGAAAGTCATTATTTTAACGACCTTCGACTTGGACGAGTACGTGATGCGCGCAATTCGAGGTGGTGCATCGGGTTTCCTGCTCAAGGATGCGCCGCCGGATCAAATGCTCGATTCCATTCGTACGGTTTATCATGGCGACGCCGTCATCGCGCCGTCCTCGACCAAACGCCTCGTGTCCTACCTTGCTGAAAAGGCTGTGGAAGACCGTGCCCTCCGGCCAGAGATCGTTGATGTTCTCACCGATCGCGAGCGCGAGGTTCTCTACCATATGGCCCGCGGCCTTTCGAACATGGAAATCGGCGAAGAACTAGACGTCGCTCAGGCGACGATCAAAACTCACGTGGGGAGAATCTTCGCCAAACTCGGCGCACGCGACCGCGTCCAAGCGGTGGTCCTCGCCTACGAGGCCGGGCTCGTACGCCCAGGTGATCTCGGGTGAGCGCAATCAGTCTCGATTACGTGCGAAAAGTGCGCGGCATTGGTCGTGCGGCTCGCACTGTGCTCGATGACATCTCGCTTCAAATTTCTTCCGGTCAATTCACCACCGTGTTCGGGCCATCCGGTTCTGGTAAATCGGACCTCATGCAAGTGATTGCCGGGCTGACGGGCGTGGACGACGGCAACGTCGTCGTCGAAGATGTCGACCTCACGCGGGCGTCGCAGCCCGAACGCCAGCGCTTACTCGCCACTCGAATCGGTGTTCTTTACCCGCGAGATAACCTCATGCCGGCACTGACCGTCTACGAGAATCTGGATCTGCCCTCGGATTTGAACGGGAAGGATGTCGACGCCGACGAACGGGCCCGAATCGCCGAGTTATTCGGGTTGGAACCGATCCTGAATTATTATCCGGATTCGATCGCAACCGCCGATGCACAAAAAGTGGCTATCGCCGGGAGGGTCCTTGCCGGCCGGACAATCCTTTTGTGCGACGAGCCAACGGCCGGGCTTGATCAGCCAGATGCAGATTCAGTTCTGGCGCTGCTGCGCATGTGCGTGCGCGAACTTGACATCACAGTCGTCACGTTTACGACCAACCCGCTGTCCGCCCAGTATGCGGACCGTGTTCTTCTCCTGTCCAATGCGCACATCGCCGGCGAACTTATCGAGCCCACGCTCGATTCAATTTTCAACGCTCTTCAAGCCGTCCACGGTGAGGTCTAGGCACCATGCTGCGTGAGCAACTCGAATACTACTGGAGTTCCTACGTTCTGCCCGTGGTTACCCTGGTATTCCTCGTTGCCCTCACGTTCGCCTCACTGACACTGGTCGATTACGGCGAGCGCGCAGCGGGCCAGTCAGCACGCATGTCGAATCCGCCATCAGATTTCCTCGTCTACATCGAGGTCGGAACCGCGACAGATTTGGCCTCAGCACTTGCTCAGAACCCGAACGTCGAACTCGTCCACGTGGATGCTTGGCGGGCAGCGGAAGCAATATCTGCCTCCGGTACCCTCTCGATGACACTGCGCAACCTTCCCCCTCAAGAGCTACGCACCCAAGCCCTCGCACGTGGAGAATATCCCACTGAGCCCAGCCAGATCGCGGTGACCTACCAGCTCGCTGAAGCGCTCGACGTCGACATCGATTCATATCTGACGGTCACCGGCGACCTCGGCGCTAAGCGATACCTCATCACTGGGATTTATGCTCGCTCTCCCTTCGATGATCGTCTTGATTCCGCATTCGAAGGGCTCGTACTTGACGCATATCCCCACTATGTTGCCGCCCATGTGGACGACTCTGGCCAGGGCGGGATCGAAGTCAAGGGCACCTCGGCGATGGCAGCCCAGGAGGTCATGGACAACGTGCTGACCATCGGTAACTCGGTCGTCATTCAATCGCACGATCGCGAAGAGCTCATTCTTAACCGTCACAATCGGGCCCTGTCTGCGATCACGATGGCGGTGCCGTGGCTTGTCATCACAGGATTTTTCTTTGCCACCACAGTCCTCGTGTTAGGTTTCGCGGCGAGCGGGCAACAACGCGCGGTTGAAAGACGCAATCTAAGATCCTTGGGGGTCAAACCTCACCGGGTGCTTGGTATGGATATCGCGGAATTGACGGTGGTCTCGGGCCTCGGCCTCGTCTTGGGAATCGCGCTCGGGCTTGCTTTTTCTTTCGGCGTCGTCGAGTTCTTGCGCTCGGTTCCCGGATCGCACTTCATGCCCGAGAACCTCCACGCTCCGGGGCATGCTTTTGTGATTGCCACAGCGACGCTCATTGCCGCGGTGGGTATTGCCGTCCCTGTTGCAAGGGGCATATCCAAGACGGATGAGCTTCACACATGCCGCAATCGCCCGCTTTTGCTCGTGCCACTTTCCGTCATCGTCGCAGCGGTGGCAATCTACTGGGCGGGTCTGATCCCCCACGTGCACCCGAGCCTAGCCGGGGCGATGGACCGGATCATCACGGTGGCGATTATTGCCGTGCTGATTTCCGGTATTTTCACGCTGGCAATTCTTGTTGTGGGAACATTGACGCGTCGGATGAAGATTGGTGCGTGCACGCACCTCATGCCTCGTTCCCGAGTTGGGCTCATCCGCTTGCTGACATTGCTGGTTATTTTCCTGGCAGCTGGAGCATTGGGAATGATACATACGACGACGCAGTCCCTCATTGGCGACGACGTCTCGTTGCAGGACCGCTTCGACGTGGCCGTGCGATCGCGACTCGGAAAATCCGCACTCGCCGACCACCAGATCAGTGTTGTGCGAACTTGGCAGGACGCCGATCGCACGCTGTCACTGCGGTCGATCGAAACCGACCTGCCAGCGTACACCCCTTTCCAACCCGGGCCGATCTACGCCGTTGACCCCTCGGAAGCCGAGGCGTACTTCGGATCATCCCTCGGCCTCGATTCTCGTTTGCTCGTCCCCCTTGGCACCGAGGGCACCCCAGGCACCATATCGTTCCACTACGACGACGCCGATCGCGCGGTTCATACGGTTAATCTCGAGGTCGTAGAAGCGAACGTCCCGGTCGCACTCGTGTCTACCAAGGACGTGCCAGGGCTCGAGATCGATGAAATGTGGGTTCGGCTCGTGCCAAACGCACTCGAAACCCTTTCGCAGACCTACCCGGACTTCGAGGAACGATTGAGCTCTCACACCCCGTCCACTCGGCCGGTCATCACGTTAAGTTTGTCGGACAACGCGCCCCGCCCACTCAACACAGGCCATCTTGCGATGGTTATCCAATCAAGCATTTTCGCGCTCTTCGCGTTCGTCGCATTCGTGCGCGTACCTCGCGCCTTTTCGCTCTACGAATTCGAGAACCGGAACCTGCGCGCGCTTGGTCTCAGTGATCGTCGTCGCCGGTTCCGCCGGCTTGGCGACGCCATCGTCTCGGGCGCGATCATGCTATGTGCAGGTTCGGTCGTGGGTATCGTGGCCGCTGGACTCGTCCTTTCGAATGCCGGCGTTGTGGGAGTGGCATTGCAGGTACCATGGTCGGCCCTCACCGCGAACCTGGCCATTATTTTGCTCGCGTTTATGACCTTTGGCGCGATCAGCACGCGCGCCGACGTGGCGCAAGCCACAAACCGCGCAAATTAGCCGATTCTTGGTCGTTTATCACAGTTTTTTCCCTTTACCCAACCGCCAAAACCTGCGAAGGTTAATTGCGTATGAACCCGCGAGGATCAACTCGCACCCACTAGGAGACGGTAATTTATGGATTGGCGCCATCGTGCAGCATGCCTCAACGAGGACCCGGAACTCTTCTTCCCGATTGGTTCCTCAGGTCCGGCTATGGCACAGGTTGAGCGCGCCAAGGCCGTCTGTGCCACCTGCGACGTGCAGGACGTGTGCCTGAAGTGGGCACTGGAGAACAACCAGGATGCTGGCGTGTGGGGTGGCATGTCCGAAGACGAGCGCCGCACGCTCAAGCGCCGCACGGCACGCGCGCGCCGCTAACTCGAATTTGACGAAGGCCGGCTGGTGTCACACCAGCCGGCCTTCGCGTTAAGTACATGGCCAGTGAGTAGCGCGGACCTGCTATATCCCGCGGATGTTGAGGTCGAGTATGACGATCGTTCCCCCGCCGTCGCGCTTGTGCCAGTCGATGCGGCCGTGAAGCTCACCTGCCACCATCGTCTTCACGATCTGGGAGCCGAGGCCGGG
>JBHWRK010000013.1:0-4871 GCA_043426715.1 Trueperella sp.
TGCTCCATCTCAGCTTCAATGTCAGTGATCATCTTCTCCCAGACACCCGCCGGATCGGCATCGCCGGTAATGATCTGGGCTTCAGTCTTGCCCCAGAAACCCCACACAGCACCCATCTCAGGCAGTGACGGCATTGGGAGCGCCTCATTGCCTGCAGCTGCAAAGCCCGCCATAAGCGGATCCTGCGCAGCAGTATCTGCCGAAGCCGTCAGAGCCGGGAGGCGCTGGCCGATGTTGTACAGCTCGTCCTGAACCTCTTCGGAACCAACGTAGTTCACGAGGAAGTCGGTTGCCAGCAGTTGGTTAGCCGAGTCAGCGTTGATGAAACCACCCTGGACACCAAGGAACGGCGATGCCGGATTGTCACCGGTTGTCGGAATCGGATCGACAGCAATGTTCATGCCCTCAAAGTCAGCAATCATCCACGGTCCACCGAGAATGTATGGGGACTGGCCCTTCTTGAATGCGTCAACTGCGATGTCGTAGGAGACGTTGGTGTCAAGAACACCGGTGCCTGTTTCGCCGTTGTCGGAAAGCCACTGCGCAAACGCGGTGCCCTCCTCGCCGCCGAGGTTCAGATTAGCGGTGTAGTTGTTATCGCCATCAAGTTCGAAGACCGGGCCCGAAAACGATGCCTCGAAGGGGTACATCGTGTAAGGATCGCCGTCTGCGCCAATCTGCATGATGAATGGGTACTTAACGCCCGCGGTCTCGCCCATGGCAATCATCTCGTCGAAGGTTGCTGGGGTTTCGTCAACGAGGTCAGTGTTGCGGAATATCGCAAGGTTTTCTACGGCGTACGGAACGCCGTAAGTGGTTCCCTCATAGGTAAAGGCGTTGACTGCGAGTTCGTTGAAGTCGCCAGCCTTATCACCAAGCTCAACAGGGGCAACGAGCCCATTGGTCACAAACTCGCCGAGCCAGTCGTGTGCACCAAACACGATGTCCGGTCCCTCGCCTGCGCCGGCCTGCGCGGCAAACTCAGAACGCATCTGGTCATTTTCCTTGACCACCAGTTCAACCTCGTTGCCGGTGTCAGCCGTGTAATTGTCGGCTGCAATCTTGAATGCCGGCTCGCGGTTCGCGTCCGTCCAGATCACTAGGTTTCCGCCGCCAGACGGTGCCGCGTCGTCGGTTCCCTCGTCCGTCGTGGTTTCTTCCGCCGTCGTCTCTGCCGGCGTATCGCTACTGTCATCCGAACATGCCGCCAGTGTCAGCGCGAGTCCTGCCGAAGCAATAAGCGCAATGCTCCTTCGCATTTTCTCTCCTCTTTGTTTTTCTCAATACATCGGTCCCGCAAGAAAATTATGCCCGTCAAGAGCTTCCTTGCTCATGGGTTACCGCGTGTTCCTGATTATATGTTTCCAGCCGAGCAGTGCAAGAGTTTTCAGAGATCTTGCAAGAAACTTGACCCTTCAATCCGTGATCTACCAGCGCTAATCTCTGAATCCGATACTCCACGGACCCGGTCTTATGCAAAATTCTCGAAACTACTTTGTAAATCGCTTATGATTTGTCCAAGGCCAATGACGACCACAGCATGGAGGAGTTCCATGGCTCGACGAGTTCGACTCTCAGACATTGCCGCGCAGGCCGGAGTGTCCACAGCAACAGTCTCGCGTGTGCTCAACGGCAAAGAGTCCGTGGCGCCTGAAACACGCCAGGCTGTCATTGCCGCCCTTGACCTGCTGGGCTACGAGCGGCCCGAGCGCCTGCGTGAGCGCAACGGCGGACTGATTGGCATGATCGTCCCCGAACTCACGAATCCGATTTTCCCGTTTTTCACCCAGTCAATTGCGTCAACTATGACGCTCCAGGGTTATACTCCATTACTGGGCACCCAGATGGCGGGCGGCGCAACAGAGGACTCCTACGTCGAGGCCATGATCAATCAGCAAGTGGCGGGCTTCATTTTTGTATCCGGTTTGCACGCAGATTCAACGGCGAACGTCGACCGCTACGAACGTATTTCTGCTCGTAACATTCCGTTCGTCACGATTAACGGCGCCCATCCCGCGTTAGCCAATCCTGACTTTTCAACTGACGACAGCTCGGCTATCCGCCAAGCGATCCGCCACCTCGCGGCGCTCGGTCACCGGCAGATCGGTTTCGCCTCTGGGCCACTGCGATTCATTCCATCACGTGACAAGACGGAGGCTTACATCGAAACGATGCGCCAAGTTCTCCCCAATGAGAAGCCGCGCGTCCTCCACACGCTATACACGGTCAACGGCGGCCAGTCTGCCGCGGCCCAGCTCATCGGGGCTGGCTGCACGGCGATCATCTGTGGCTCGGACATTATGGCTCTCGGCGTGGTCCGCCATTGCAAAGCGGCGGGAATCTCGGTACCCCATGATGTTTCCGTCGTTGGATTCGACGATTCGCCGGTCGCAGGCTTTGCCGATCCTCCGCTGACTACCCTGCGCCAGCCGGTTAAGAGTATGTCCGAGGCCGCGGTCTCGACGCTACTCGCTATGATTCAGGGGTCACCCGGCGACGTGGGTAAGATGCGTTTCGAACCCGAGCTGATCGTTCGCGAATCGACAGCTGTTCGACGCACTTAATTCACTGCGCCACTCGTGTGCAGATGACGTCCGCGCCCAGATCCTTCACTTCAACATCAGAAAAGGACACGATGACCATTCTTCTCCACAAGGAATCTGAACCGAGCCACTGGTGGAGGGAGGCGGTGATCTACCAGATCTATCCGCGCTCGTTCGCCTCCTCGCACGGGCCGATCGGCGACCTGCAAGGCGTCATCTCCAAGCTCGGATACCTGCGCGATCTCGGCGTCGATGCCCTCTGGCTCTCACCGTTTTATCTCTCGCCACAAAAGGACGCCGGTTACGACGTGGCGGACTACCGCAAAGTCGATCCCGTATTCGGCACGAACGCTGACGCAGAGGAAATGATCGCAAAGGCCCACGAGCACGGTCTAAAGACCATCGTCGACCTCGTCCCCAATCACACATCCGACCAACACGAGTGGTTCAAGGCGGCGCTCGCCAGCCCGGATGCGCCCGAGCGCGACCTGTACTGGTTCCGAGATGGAAAGAACGACGGCGATACTCCGCCTAACGATTGGATTTCCATTTTTGGTGGTGCAGCGTGGACGAGGGTGTGCGACCGCCCGGACGCGCCGGGTTCCCCATGGGAGAACGACCGTCAGTGGTATCTCCACCTGTTCGACCCCTCCCAGCCGGATCTAAACTGGAATAGCCCGAAGGTTCACGAAGAGTTCCGCAACATCCTGCGCTACTGGCTCGACCGTGGCGTGGATGGGTTCCGGGTGGACGTGGCACACGGAATGGCGAAAGATCCCGAACTGCCCGACTGGCAATTTCACTACGACATGGTCTCCGGCGATTCAGGCGCTTCCGATGACATCCCCGCTCCCCCGCAGTGGAATCGCCCCGAGGTGCATGACATTTACCGCGAGTGGCGCGCCGTCCTCAACGAGTACGGCGAGGATCGTGCCCTTGTGGCCGAAGCCTGGGTACATGACATCGACGATCTGGCTAAGTACGTGCGCTCCGATGAGATGCACCAAGCCTTCAACTTCGACTTCCTCATCGCACCGTTTGAGGTCGATTCCTACCGCACAACGATTCGCGAGTCGCTGGCTGCGATGGACTCGGTAGGCGCTCCGACCACGTGGGTGCTGTCCAATCACGACGTCGTCCGGGCGGTTTCCCGCATGGGCCTGAGTGAAACGGGCAAGGGTCCCAACGGGATCCGTGTGACTGACGAGCAACCTGATCCCGAACTTGGCTTCGACCGCGGCATCGCCGCCCACATCCTGCAAGCCGCCCTGCCCGGCTCCGTTTACATCTACCAGGGCGAGGAACTAGGTCTGCCTGAGCACATGGCACTCCCCGACGAGATTCGTCAAGATCCAGCCTTCTTCCGAACTAATGGAGTCGAGGCTGGCCGCGACGGTTGCCGTGTACCAATGCCATGGGCCTCAAATGAGCCCGCATTCGGCTTCTCACCCGACGGAAAGGCATGGCTTCCACAACCTGATGGTGCCGGGAAACTCGCCGCCGACGTTCAGGACGCAGATCAGAATTCCACTCTCAACCTGTTTCGTCACCTATTTGCCGAACGCCGCCGCCTCGAGATGGCACGCGCCGCACTCTACGACGTCGATGAGAGTGCTGAGTACCTGCACTACGTCTCGCGGCTTACCGACCGCGAGGACGTACACGTGATCTTGACGTTCGACACGGAGGCTCCGCTTCCCGAAGGCGCCACGATCCTCGTGCAATCACGAAAGCTCGCTCATGACGGCCAGGCAGTCCCGCCCAATGCCGCAGTGTGGTACACGCTCGAGTAGACGCGCCTTAGAACAGTGCGTTGGTGAGCGCTTTACGCGCGGCCACCACGATCTCTTCGGTTGGACCAAGAATGTCGAAGTACGCGAGCATCCGTTCACGTGCCTTCTCACGATCGTCACCGCTCGTCACGCGCACAACATCGATAAGTCGGGCGAAGGCTGCATCAGGACGCTGGAATGAGAACTCGACGTCGGCAGCCTTGAGCTGGGCGTCCACGTCCGTTAGGTCAGCTGCCTGAGCCTTCGCCAGCACCTTTTGCGGCGCCTCTGGATCACCATCCGGATTAATCGCAGAAATCCGCTGCAACAGCTCAACTTGATATAGCGCAGTCTGAGCCTCGTCATCACCGGGATTTTGCGCGAGTGCCTTCGTGTAGGCGGCATGCGCGCCGTCCAAATCGCCGTTCTCGAGTGCGTCAAGGCCCTCCTTGTGGAGTGGAGGGATTTCGGGTTCGGGCGGGGTGGCATTCGCGTCGCCATCCAGCACGGCAGTCATGCCGTATTGTGCCGCAGTCTGCAAAATCTTCTCGAGTAT
>JBHWRK010000014.1:0-4428 GCA_043426715.1 Trueperella sp.
AGCCGCCGAAGGGTGTCCTGCTCTACGGCCCGCCGGGAACGGGCAAGACGCTCATTGCTCGCGCCGTTGCTACGTCGCTCGCTGAGAAAATCTCTAAGCGCGACGGCCATGACAAATCGCGCTCGTATTTCCTCAACATCAAGGGCCCGCAGTTGCTTGACAAGTATGTCGGCGAAACCGAGCGCCAAATTCGTGAGATCTTCTCCCGTGCACGTGATCGTGCAGCCTCCGGCATCCCGGTGGTCATCTTCTTCGACGAGATGGAAGCTCTGTTCCGAACTCGAGGCTCGGGCATCTCCTCAGACGTCGAAACGACCGTTGTGCCCCAGCTACTTGCCGAAATCGACGGCGTGGAGCAACTCGACAACGTCATCGTCATCGGCGCATCCAACCGCGAGGACATGATTGATCCCGCCATCTTGCGCCCGGGGCGACTTGACGTAAAGATCCGCATCGAGCGTCCAACGCGCGCAGGCTCAGCGGACATCTTGCTCAAGTATCTAACCCCCGATTTGCCGATTCACGCGGACGAACTCGCATTGCACGCGAACGCAAAGGAAGCGGTCGAGGCGATGACAACGGCCACTGTCGACCAGCTATTCACTCGCACCGAGGACAACGAGTTCATCGAGGTGACCTACGCAGACGGCTCGAAGGAAGTGCTCTACATATCGGACTTCGTCTCCGGCGCGATGCTCGCCACCATCGTTGACCGTGCGAAAAAGATGGCAATCAAGGATCTGCTAACCACTGGTGAACGCGGTATCCGGGAGCGCCACCTACTTGCGGCTCTGGCCGAAGAAACCCGCGAGAACGAAGATCTCACGCAGATGACCAACCCCGACGAGTGGGCACGAGTGCATGGCCGCGGTTCGGGCAAGCGTGTCACGTACGTCAAACCACTTGTCAAGCAAAAGGTCAACGATGACGAATCAGCAGGTGCGACGAGCGTGGGCGCCGAGGAAGAACACGAAAGCTCGCCGAACGTCACGACGCAGCAGGAGCGAACGTCGTCGTTGACAAATAAGCCGGATCAGACGCAGCTGGTTAAGAGCACTGGCGTGTCTGAAGCGCCTCGGCCTGGCGAAATGGACCGCACGATTACGGAGTGGGACAACGTTGTGCGGAAGGGACTGATTTAAATGACTGTCAGACGCGGAATTGGACTCGAGACGGAGTTCGGCATTATTGACCTGGATGATCCGCAGGCGAATCCCATCGTGCTATCCACGGAAGTAGTGGACACGTACGGAGGCCGCGGAAGTGCGTCTGGGGGAGCGGGCGCGATCCGGTGGGACTACCACGGTGAGGATCCGCTGAACGACGCGCGCGGATACCGGCTTGACCGGGCCGCCGCACACCCCTCGATGCTCACGGACGATCCGGATCAGCTAGCTCCGCCGGGGGACGAGACAGAGTTACAGTCGATCCGCCGGCCAACGGATGAGGAAAACGCACTTCCGCGCGCCTCAAACGCCGTGCTGACGAACGGTGCGCGCCTGTACGTCGACCACGCACATCCCGAGTATTCCACGCCCGAGGTTGCCAATCCTCGCGAGGCGATCCTGTGGGACCGGGCGGGCGACATGATTGCTGTGGAGGCCATGGATCTGCTTAATGATTCGGGTCGTAACCTCGTGATCTACAAAAACAATGTGGACGGAAAGGGTGCGTCTTACGGAGCGCACGAGAACTACCTCATGGATCGCAATGTCGAGTTTTCGGACGTCATCCGGTACTTGACTCCGTTCTTTGTCACGCGGCCGATTTTGTGCGGCACGGGGCGCATCGGACTTGGCCAGCAGTCGCAGCAGCCGGGCTTCCAGATCTCGCAACGCGCGGACTACGTGGAAAACGACGTCGGACTAGAGACCACGTTCAACCGCCCGATTATCAACACGCGCGATGAGCCTCATTCCGAGGCCGGCCTGTATCGTCGCCTCCACGTGATTGGCGGAGATGCGAACCAATTCGACGTGTCAACCCTGCTCAAGGTAGGAACCACCTCGCTCGTTCTGTGGCTACTCGAATCGGGCCGCCTACCGCTCAGCCTGGACGCTGTCATGCTCTTTGAGCCAGTGCGTGCCACGTGGGAGGTCTCGCACGATCCAACGCTTCAGCGAAAGATCGACATGCAGGATGGCTCGCAGCGCACCGCGATCGAGATCCAGCAGATCTATCTCGATTCGGTACTTGAAGCGCTAGGGGACGACCCTGTGGACTTCGATACCCGCGAAATCTTGGGCACTTGGCAAGAGACGCTTGATCTGCTGCGTACGGACCTTTTTGCCGCGTCTGGAAAGGTCGAATGGGTAGCTAAGTACCAGATGCTCGATTCGCTGCGCCAACGCACGGGTGGCTCGTGGGATAACGACAAGTTGCGAGCCTTCGACCTGCAGTGGCACGACCTGCGCCCGCAACGCTCGATCGTCAACCGGCTCGACCAGGCTGGCCGGGTGGAGCGGCTGTTCCACCCCGAGCAGGTTATGTGGGCAACCCGCCACGCGCCCGAGTCCACGCGCGCCTATCTGCGTGGCGGGCTGATTCGGCGATTTGCGGAGAATGTCATGGCGGCTGGCTGGGACGGCATCACTCTCGATGTGCCGGGATATGACAGCCTCGTGCGCATTCCGCTCATGCATCCCGAGCGCGCCACCCGCGAGCTTGTGGGCGACATGCTCGAGAATGCCGAGTCAGTGGAGGATTTCCTCGTCCGTCTCACGAGTGCCTAAGGCGCTGACGCGCCAGTCGGATTGACCAACATCACGGCCTGACGTGCCGTGGCTTATATCGCGCCGAACGGCGCGTGACTACCATGAGTGTGGACGAAAGGGAACCATGTCTGAACAGAAATTTCTGCAGCCTCGTCGGCGCACTGAGGAGCAGTCTCAGGAGCTACCACAGGCGGCCGCTACCAATCAGGATTTCGACGTCGATGACCTACTCGACGACATCGATTCTATCCTCGAAGAAAACGCAACGTCCTTTGTACAGGGCTTTGTGCAAAAGGGTGGCCAGTGATTCCACGGCGGATCATGGGCATCGAAACCGAGTACGGTCTGCTGTGTGCGTCGAAGACCGGCGGCAACCCACCGGTTGACGCCGAAGAGGCGGCTCACATGCTCTTCGATCCGCTCATGAAGAAAACCCGCTCCACGAGCGCGTTTTTGCCCAACGGCGCACGACTGTATCTTGATGTGGGAGCGCATCCCGAGTACGCGACGGCCGAGTGTGATGATCTTGGCGACCTCGTCGCGAACGATCGCGCAGGTGACGCCATCTATGTGGACATGGCAGCGAAAACGAACGAGGACCTCGCGAATGTCGACGGCCAGATCCATCTCTTTAAGAACAACCTCGATTCGTACGGAAACTCCTATGGCTGCCACGAGAACTATCTCGTTCGCCGGCGCCGTGATTTTCGTGCCCGCATCGATTCCATGATTCCCTTTTTTGTCACGCGCCAGATCATGGTGGGCGCTGGCTATCTTGAGGTCACCGATAAAGGCGCACGATTCAAGATTTCCCAGCGTGCCGACATCATGAGTGATGCGGTCTCATCGGCCACCACACGCTCGCGACCGATGATCAACACGAGGGACGAGCCACACGGCGACGCCGAGCTCTATCGGCGCCTGCACGTGATCGTGGGAGATTCGACGATGTCCGATTCCACGTCGGCTCTCAAGGTCGGCGTCACAGAAGCTCTCCTGCACGTACTTGAGGACGGCAAGCGCCTGCGGAACCGCGAACTTGAGGATCCTGTGCGGGCGATTCGCCAGGTATCGGCGGATACCTCTGGTCGTGCATTGCTCACGCAAAAGGACGGCTCCACTATTACAGCGCTCGAACTTCAGCGCGAGGTGTTTGAGCACGTCCATGACCATTTCGCAGCCAACGGCTGGCTTGACCAGCTCGATCCCATCCGCGCCTACGTCTTCGAGCTTTGGGCTCGCACGCTCGACGCCCTCGAACGTGAGTCTCATGACGAACTAGCCACTGAAATCGACTGGATTGCCAAACGCAAGCTTCTTACTCGCTACGCCGATCGGCTCTCAGTTGGTCTCGAGGATCCGCGCATTCAACGCCTCGACCTCGCATGGCACGACATCACAGATGCAGGCCTTCGCCACAGCCTCGAAGCTAGCGGCGGTCTGAAAACCCTCGTGAGCTCCGAGCGTATCGAGATTGCGAAAGGCATTCCGCCACAGACCACCCGAGCCAAACTGCGTGGCGATTTCTTGGCTCTCGCGATGGAAAATCGTCGCGACTACATGGTCGACTGGATGAATCTTCGCCTCCTGACTGAGGACGGGGCCCACCAAATTCTCCTTAAAGATCCGTTCTCGCCTGTGGACAAGCAGGTTGATTACCTCATGGAGCTCATGGACAGTGAGTAAAGCGACGCGCATAACTTTCGCTCTAGGA
>JBHWRK010000015.1:0-4791 GCA_043426715.1 Trueperella sp.
AGACCTCGATCCCGAAATCGCGCAGGTGCTTGACGATGAACTTGGCAGGCAACGCTCAACGCTCGAGATGATTGCATCTGAGAACTTCGTGCCGCGCGCAGTCCTTCAGGCGCAGGGCTCCGTCTTAACGAACAAGTACGCAGAAGGGTATCCGGGGCGCCGGTACTATGGCGGTTGTGAATTCGTAGATGTGGCGGAACAGCTCGCCATCGATCGCGCCAAGGCACTGTTCGGCGCCGAGTATGCAAACGTTCAACCCCACTCGGGCGCACAGGCGAACGCGGCGATCTACCATGCTCTGCTCACGCCGGGTGACACGATTATGGGCCTGGAACTTTCCCACGGCGGCCACCTCACCCACGGAATGAAAATCAACTTCTCCGGCAAAAACTACAACGTGGTGTCCTACGGCGTATCGGAGGACGACCACCTCATTGATATGGACGTGGTTCGCAGCAAGGCGCTTGAACACAAGCCGAAAATGATCATCGCCGGTTGGTCGGCCTATCCACGTCATCTCGATTTCGCGAAGTTCCGTGAGATTGCTGACGAGGTTGGCGCGTACCTGTGGGTGGACATGGCGCACTTTGCAGGTTTGGTTGCAGCTGGCCTGCATCCAAACCCGGTACCATACGCAGATGTTGTGACCACGACGATCCACAAAACCATCGGCGGTCCGCGCTCGGGCATGATCCTCTCACGCGATGCACAAAAGTTGGGCCGAAAACTCGACTCGGCTGTGTTTCCCGGGCAGCAGGGCGGCCCGCTCATGCACGTGATCGCGGCGAAGGCGGTTGCGTTGAAGGTTGCGGCATCTGACGACTTCAAGGACCGCCAGAAGCGCACGATTGACGGCGCAAAGATCTTGGCTGACCGTCTGCTTCAGCCCGACGTCGCGCAAAAGGGTATCTCGGTGGTGTCCGGCGGAACCGACGTCCACCTTGTGCTCGTCGATCTTCGAGACGCGGAAATGAACGGTCAAGAAGGCGAAGACCTCCTTGAAGCCGTTGGCATCACGATCAATCGCAACTCGGTGCCGTTCGATCCCCGCCCAGCATCCGTCTCGTCTGGTCTGCGTATTGGCACGCCAGCGCTCGCGACCCGCGGTTTTGGCGACGAGCAATTCCGCGAGGTTGCCGACGTCATCGCAGAGGCTCTTCGAGATGGCAAGGATGCGAACATCGACGCACTTCGGGCTCGCACGGCGAAGCTTGCCAACGAATTCCCGCTGTACGAAGGATTGGACCAGCTCGCATGATAGTGATGGATGGACGGGCAACCGCCGCGGATATTAAGGCAGAGCTCGCCTCACGAATTAAGGCGCTCAAAGATCAGGGAGTTGTTCCAGGTCTTGGCACGATTCTCGTTGGCGACGATCCTGGCTCACGCGCGTATGTGGGTGCGAAGCATCGTGACTGCGAAGAAGTGGGAATCAAGTCAATCAGACTCGATATGCCCGCGGACTCGACCACCGCGGACGTGCTGGACGCAGTGCGAGAGTTCAACGAGGATCCGGCAGTTTCAGGATTCATCGTCCAACTGCCACTACCCCCGCAGTGCGACACCGATGCCGTGATTGACGCGATTGATCCGGCCAAGGACGTCGACGGGCTTCACCCCTATAACGTGGGTCAGCTGGCGAGTAGGTCGAAGGGCGAACTGCCGATCCCGATCGCATGCACTCCGCGTGGCATCGTGGAATTGGGTACGCGCAGTGGCGTCGAATGGGAAGGCGCTGTGGTCTGCGTGATTGGACGTGGGCAAACTGCGGGACGTCCGCTCTCGCTGTTGCTAACGCATGGCGCGGTGAACTCGACCGTTATTTCGTGCCACAGTGCCACCCGTGATTTGGCGAAGCACACGCGAGAGGCCGACGTCATCGTTGCCGCTGTTGGCGTGCCGCGTCTGGTGACGGCCGATATGGTCAAGCCAGGAGCTGCGGTCTTTGATGTGGGTGTGACTCGCGAGGTGGGTGAGGACGGCAAGTCCAAACTGATCGGCGACGTTGACCTCGGTGTTCACGACGTTGCCGGCTACTTTTCTCCCAACCCTGGTGGAGTGGGGCCCATGACCCGCGCGATGTTGCTGGTAAACGTTGTGGAGGCGGCGGAAAAGGCGCTGTAATCCAACATCGTCGGTAGGCGACGTTGACCGCGAACCGATACACTGACCGGCGGTTAGGTGATGAATGTGGATCTGCCACACCGCTAAGCCGCACCGATGAGCTACCGCTTGCCGATGCGAGAAACTGGAGAGTCGATGCTAGTAGCAACCGTCAACGTCAACGGAATTCGCGCAGCCGTGCGTAAGGGAATGGAAAGCTGGGTCGAACAGACCGCGGCCGACGTCGTTCTCCTGCAAGAGGTTCGGGCACCCGAGGATCTGGTGTCTGACATCGTCGGAGACGGGTACACGCTCGTCCAGGAAGCCTCCGTTCTCAAGGGACGGGCAGGCGTGGCGATTGCCGTGCGCAACGATCATGCGGTGGTCAGTAGCGTTATCGGTCTTGACGATGAGGAACCGGACGTCGATACCGGCCGCTGGGTCGAAGCGACGGTACCTTCGCTGGGCACGACGTTCGTCTCCGCGTACATGCACTCGGGAGTCGCAACCGATGAGGTGAAGATGGCTGCAAAGTATGCCCACCTCGATCGCATCGAGGCGCGCTTGGACGAATTGCTTGCTGAGCGAACTGCCGCCGTGCCGCATGTGCTCGTGGGTGGCGACTTCAACATCGTTCACACCCCGCTGGATATCAAGAATTGGAAGCCAAACTACAACAAGACCTCCGGTGTGCTCGAACCCGAAATTGAGTACTTGAACCGCTGGTTCGCGTGCGATTGGGTGGATACACACCGTATGCTGAGCGGAGACGCGCAAGGTCCGTACACGTGGTGGTCGCAGCGTGGCAAGGCATTCGACAACGATGCCGGCTGGCGGATTGACTACCAGATGACGACGCCGGAGCTCGCCGAGCGAGCGGTGTCCGCCCGAGTGGATCGTGCGGCGTCCTATGCGCAGCGCTGGTCAGACCACGCCCCGCTGGTGATTAAGTACGAACTCTAAGGACGGCTATGACAATGCGATTCGAGATTAAGACCGAGGAAGACGCGCCGCCCGCCATTGTGGGAACAGGAAAGCGGATCGTCGAGTGGGTGATGGACCTGCGAATTGTGCGTGCGGTTCAGCGCTATTCGACGGCGCGTGGCCCGCAACTTTCAGGAGGCATCGCCTATTCGGCGCTGTTCTCGCTGGCTGGTGCCCTGACCGTTGGTCTCACGGCGTTCTCCTATTTCTTGGGTGGAAATGACGAACTTCGCGAGAGCCTATTCGAGTCAATCGACTCGGCGCTTCCAGGTGTACTGAAGATGGGCGGTGAGGACGGTTCAGGCCTTCTTGACCCGAACAGCTTGATTGTGGACAATCCTTTCAACCTCGCCTCGTTTATTGGTCTGCTGGTGTTGCTGTGGTCGTCAGTGGGATTGATGACCGGTATTCGAAATTCACTTCTTACCATGTTTGGGATCTCGCGCATGCCGCGCAATCCCGTCGTGGCCAAGCTTCTCGACTTCTCGGGTTTCCTCGTGCTCGGCGCGTCGGTTCTTCTCACCTCAGTGCTGGCAATGGTGGGACAGTTTTTCGCCGAGGCGATCCTTGAATTTTTCAACTTTGCCGAAGGTACGAACTCGTTCCTCCTCTCGGCTGGCACGCTTGCCATCGCGTTTTTCGTGGACGCCTTGGTCGTCATCTTCCTCGTCCGCGTGATGGCCGGTGTGCGGCCTCATAAACGCGACCTCTTGCTTGGAGCCGCGGTTGCCGGCGTGGGCTCGGCGGTTCTTCGTTACTTGGGAACGTCCGTTGTGGGGTCGGTGTCTGACAATGATCTTTTTGCAGGTGCGTTCGCCGCAATTGGCACGCTTTTGGTCTGGGTCAACTTCCTGACACGCCTCATGCTGATTTCGGCGTGCGTGATGGCCAATCCGCCTGCGCCAGGTCAACCGACTCCGAGCCAAGTTGAGCATCTGGGCGATACGCCGAATTTCGTCACTGAGTCTGATCAGGAAACGAAGAAATGGGTGCACGATCCAATTTCGGGCGTCATTGCGCCTGACCGACCAGAGCCCGAGCCGGATCCGGTTCCGGATTGGACGGGCATCAAGGCGCGGCGCGCGCAGAAGAAGATTGAGCGCGCTGAACATGAGGTGACGGTGGCGAAACAGAAGCTACACGAAGCCAAGCAGGATTACCGGGATGGCGCGTGGGATGCGTTCTATTCGACAACCACGCACACAACCAATCGCGATCTCGCCGCGGTTGAAGTCGGTGACGTCGAGCTAGTCCGCGAAGAAGAGTAGAGCGCGAGAAAAGGAAACGACCATGATTTACGCGATCATCCCTGCTGGTGGTGCGGGAACGAGGCTGTGGCCGCTCTCCAGGCGTAATCATCCCAAGTTTTTGACGGATCTCACAGATTCTGGGCGAACTCTGATCCAGCAAACCGTGGACCGTCTGTCGGACGTCTCGCGAAGCACGATGGTCGTGACCGGCGTTGCACATGCTGAAACGGTCTCGGCTCAGTTGCCTGAGATTCCGAAGGACGACGTCATTGCCGAGCCCTCACCGCGGGATTCGATGGCGGCGATCGCGCTTGCGACGGCAGTTATTCAGGAGCGGCACGGAGAGGTCGTGATCGGATCGTTCGCGGCGGACCACGTGATTAAGGACCAGGCGGCATTTCATGGCGCCGTGCGTGAGGCTGAGAGGGCGGCTGAGCTCGGATACCTTGACATA
>JBHWRK010000016.1:0-8485 GCA_043426715.1 Trueperella sp.
AATGTCTGGTTCTAGTGTCGACGACTCGCGAATCCTCATGGTGGCAAAAGGGGCAGTGCATGTTCATTAAAATACAGCCCTGACTGACATTTTTCCAACTAGATTAATCAGCCCCGAGCAAGGCCCCGAGGCTAATCGCACTGAAGATCACTCCAGCGTTGGCTCGGCCATTGTTAAAATATGGCCTTAGTAAGCAGGTAACACGAGTTCCGTGCCCGCTGCAATCGATGGGCTATCGAGCGCGTTGAGTTCTGCAATATCCTGGACCACTTGCGCTGTGGGAACGTCCACGCCCATCGCTGTAGCAATGTTCCACAGCGTATCTCCCGAAACCACAGTCACGACGTCACCAGCCTGCAAGCCAAACCCGAGTGCCGCGTAAAGGAAAATCCCGAGAGCGAATGTGACCAGCATGCCAATCATTGTGAGAGCGAGAGCTACCGCACGGCCGAATTGGACATCATCAGCTCGCGCAACTCGTTCCTGAGCGCGATAGTGAGAGGTGCGCTCTGAGCGCCGAGAACCGGCGACAATGGGCCGAGCACCTGGACGGATCGTCCAACGTGCCGACACTGCGGAGTCGGCCGATGCCGGGGTGAGGACAGCGTGAAGGCCGCTCTCACGAGAGTGTGGCCGGCCTGGGCGAACCACCGGACCGTGGGGCTTTGGAGCACTATTCGGAACGACGCGAAGACGCGGCGCTCCCTGACGAGAAACTCGATCGTCAAGTCGTAATGCGGTCACGTTTCCTCCTCGAACAACTGTTCGTCGAACATATGTTTGAATCCTATCTGAACGGGCCCACCAAGTCCAGAACACTTGTTCGACACGCGTTAGAACACATGTTTGAACAATGGTGACATGCCCGATAGGCTTGCTATTAGTAAAACGCGAGGCTCCGACAAACTTTTTTGCCGGTCAGGAGGACCAATGGCCAACGTGACAATCTCCGAACGCCAGCGATCGATCCTGCGCGCTATTTGCGCTGATATCGCCGCAAATGGCTACCCTCCGACCGTCCGTGAAATTGGTGAAAAGGTCAACCTCAAATCGTCGTCGTCAGTGAAGTATCAACTCGATCTCCTTGAAAAGGCGAAGTGCATTACGCGAGATTCACGTCGGCCGCGTACTCTCGAAGTGACGGATCTGGGTCGGGAGCTTGCAGGTGTTCGCGCCGAGAGCGAGCATCGTCTGATTCCGTCGTCGTCGCAGCTTCGTCATTTCGACGCCCGGGCGAAAGACACTTACCGTGTAGACGAGATCGACGTTCACGTACCTGCTCCCGTCAACGTTCCGGCGGTCGGTCGAATTGCCGCAGGCGGACCGATTCTCGCTGAGCAGATGATCGACGACGTGTTTCCACTCCCTCGTCAGCTCACTGGCGATGGAGATTTGTTCATGCTCGAAGTCTCGGGCGATTCTATGATTGACGCCGCCATTTGTGACGGTGATTGGGTCGTGGTGCGCAGGCAACCGGTGGCGGAAAATGGTGAGATCGTCGCTGCCATGATTGACGGCGAGGCCACGGTCAAGACGTTCCAGAAGAAGGATGGCCACATCTGGCTTTTGCCGCGAAACTCGAACTACGCCCCAATTCCTGGTAACGAAGCAGAGATCCTCGGCAAGGTCGTTACGGTTCTTCGCGCTCTGTAGGATCTAACCGCTCGAGCGCTCCAAGTACGATGTCCCGATCAGTCGTCGGCCACATTTTTGGCAGTGACGCCAAAAGGAAACCGCTATAACGCGCGGTGCGCAGGCGGGAATCGAGAACAGCGACCACTCCTCGATCGCTTGTTCGTCGCAGTAGGCGACCTGCTCCCTGAGCAAGGAGAAGCGCGGCCTGCGTTGCGGAGACCGACATGAATGCGTTCCGACCAGCTCGGTTAGCTGCTTCACTGCGCGCCTGCACGAGCGGATCATCGGGGCGTGGGAACGGAATACGGTCAATAATCACGAGCCGGCAGGTTTCGCCCGGCACATCCACGCCCTGCCACAGCGAGATCGTTCCAAAGAGCGAGGCAGAAGTATCCGCCGCGAACTCCTCCAGCAGTGTGGGTAGCTGATCCTCCCCCTGCGCAAACACCGGCAAATCGAGTTGCTCGCGCACGTACTCCGCAGCGCGCTGTGCACCCACACGTGAGGTAAACAGGCAGAGTGCGCCCCCGCCACTGGCCCGGATAAGATCGACGATTTCATCAAGATGCTCGGTGCCGTAGCCATCGCGGACTGGAGCCTTTAGGTGCGCGGCAACATACAAGATTCCCTGCCGTGCAGGATCGAAGGGAGACCCCACGTCGAGTCCGGTCCACTCCCCCTGGCTCGGATATGAAAAGCCCACCCGATTAGCTATGGCATCGAAGCTCCCACCCACCTGCAACGTAGCCGAGGTCAAAATGACGGGCGTATGCTCAAAAAGGTTATTTGCGATCGACTCAGATACATCGAGCGGCGCAAGATACAGCGTGTAATGGTCGTTAAACTCGCTCGTCCACGCAACGAGAGATCCCGTCTCGACCGCATCCCCGAGAAATTCCGTACACAGGTCGGCGAGCTCCGCCAGCCGTGAGCGAAGTACCTGCTTCGTGGCGTTCTGTTCCTCATTTCCGCTCGAGAGCGAGGAGACGCCTTCTCCTGCAGCCTGAACTTTGCCCAAGATACGTGCGAGCACATCACTTAAATCCTGGCTCACGCGCATGATCCGACCTTCGCCGATCTCCGCCAGGACATCCGTCAGATCATCGGACATGTCTGGCAAGCCCTCGTCGTCGAGACCCGCTTGACGTAACATGCGAGCCACTGCACGCAGATCGTATCCCGCAATCGATTGGGTTAATTGAGTCGTCACTCGATCAACGAGATCGTGGGCTTCGTCCACGATGTACGCGTGGGATTCGGGCAACACTGGTGTGCCAGCCGCCTGAATTCCGAGCAGAGCATGGTTCGTCACGACTATATCGGCGTCGTCAGCTCTCAATCGAGCACGTAGTGGAAAGCACTCGTGTCGCATCGCACATGACTCACCAATACATTCGCGTTTCTGGATAGATATTTGTTGCCATGCTCTGTCGGACACGCCTGGCACGAGATCGTCGCGGTCACCAGTTTCTGACTGTAACGCCCACTCGCGGGCCCGCACGACCTCCTCACCCGTCGCCGTAGCCCCCACTTCGCCTTCGGCCCGCGAGAGCAACGCGTCTTCTTCGGGATAACCGCCGTCGACCTTGCGCAAGCACGCGTAGTTATTCCAGCCCTTGAGCAGCGCGACCTCCACGTGCGTGCCGTACACGTCCCTCATGGCATCTGCGACGGCAGGAGCATCCTGCTGCATGATCTGACGTTGCAAGGCAAGTGTAGCCGTGGAGATGGTCGCGCGCTGATCGGTCTGAGCCGCCCACACCATCGCTGGTACGAGATAACCAAACGACTTACCGGTACCGGTTCCTGCCTCCACCATGAGGTGACCTTCTACCGTGAGAGCCTCGTGTACCGCGTCCACCATCTTCTCTTGGCCCTCGCGGCGGCCTCCCCCAATGGTACTAACAACGTGGCTGAGGACCTCGCGCGCATCGAGCTCCTCGTCACTCACTACGGGTGTCCTCCATGATGCCTGCATCCATGAGCATGCCTTCGATTTCTGGGGTCACGCGTGCGTGAAGGTGTGTGCCATCTCCAGTGTGTTTCTGGGAAATAATCTCACCGTCATTATGAATACGACTGACGATATCTCCGCGATCGTAAGGAATGACCAGCTCGATTTCAACGGAGGGGCGGGGCAATAGTTCATCGATGCGTTCGCGCAGCTCTTCGATGCCTTCACCCGTTACCGCGCTGATGAGAACGGAATTCGGAAACTTCGTACGCAATGTCGCAACTGTCACGGGATCAGCAATATCGGCCTTGGACAGCACGATGAGTTCAGGAACATCCTCAGTGCCCTCCATACCTGAAAGAACCTCATGGACGGCGTCGATTTGGCCAATAGGATCGTCATGGGCGGCGTCGACGACGTGGAGCAACACATCCGCGGAGGCCGCCTCCTCCAGGGTCGAGCGGAACGCCTCAACCAACTGGGTGGGCAAGTTTCGCACGAATCCGACGGTATCCGTCAGCGTATATTCTCGTCCATCCTCGGTTTCCGCACGGCGCACCGTGGGATCGAGAGTCGCAAATAGAGCATTTTCGACCAGCACGCCAGCGTCCGTCAAGACGTTCATCAGTGAGGATTTTCCGGCGTTTGTGTAACCGACGACGACGACACTCGGCACCTGATGACGCTGCCGGTTGTGCCGGCGCGTGTCGCGAGAACTCTCCATCTGCTTGATGTCACGACGCAAGCGAGACATCCGCTGGCGAATGCGGCGCCGATCGAGCTCGATCTTCGTTTCGCCAGGCCCACGAGAACCGATACCTTCTCCGCCAGCCACGCGACCACCGGCCTGCCGGGACATCGATTCACCCCAGCCACGCAAACGCGGCAAGAGGTATTCCAACTGCGCTAATTCGACTTGAGCCTTACCCTCCCGGGACTTCGCGTGCTGAGCGAAAATATCCAGGATGAGTGCGGTGCGATCAATAACCTTTGCATCGACAATGTCCTCGAGCGAACGGCGCTGGGACGGAGCAAGTTCCGAATCGACGATCACGGTATCTGCGCCGTGGGACGCGACGAGCTCGGCAAGTTCTCGTGCCTTACCTGAGCCAAGATAGGTGGCTACGTCCGGAACTTGGCGCCGCTGGAGTATTCCATCGAGCACCTCGGATCCTGCGGTTTCTGCAAGAGCGGCAAGTTCGCGGAGAGACTCCTCTCCCGCCTGCATATCGCCATCGGTCACGACTCCCACGAGCACGACTCGTTCAAGTCGCAACTGCCGGTATTCCACTTCACTAACATCAGTAAGCTCCGTAGATAGGCCGGGAACTCGCCTCGTTGCGGAACGCTGTTCGCGTTCGAGTGCGTCTCCGGCCCAGTGGCCGCCGTAGGCAGGATCCGCTTGGAGCGCGGTTCCTTCTCGGGAATGGATTTCGAATTCTTGATCGTTGATAGGTTATCTCCTCGTTGTTTCTTCTATTGTCTCTCAGCACCATCGCAAAGCGCTACCGCGCACCTTAGCGCGGTACGCTAGTAGCGTGAATGACCACTATTTTTCTGCTCGTCCGACCTCCGAAGATACCCCTCGCGAGATTCAGGTTCGTATTTTGGGTGAAGACTATCGCGTGAGTACCACCTCGGGAATTTTTTCTCCCCATGGCCTAGATAAAGGTACCGCCGTTCTTCTCCACCAGGCGCCCTTGCCCGCTCTCGAGCCGGATTCCACGGTGGTCGATTTGGGCTGTGGCTGGGGTCCGCTGACTTTAGCGTTGGCAGCCCAGTACCCCGACTCTCACGTGACCGCCGTCGATGTAAACGAGCGCGCCCTCGCACTAACGTCAGCCAACGCACGGGCCGCTGGGTTGACCAATGTTAGCGTTGCGGAGGAATCGACCGCCGAGGTTGCAGACATCGACCTGCTGTGGTCGAACCCTCCAATTCGCATTGGGAAGCAAGCCCTGCACGAGCTTCTCACCTCGTGGCTTTCTCGCCTTGCTCCCACCGGCGTTGCGTACCTCGTGGTCCAGCGGAATTTGGGGGCAGATTCCCTCGCAAGGTGGCTGACGTCGCACGGTTTTCCGACCGTCAAAGTCGGTTCACAAAAGGGTTTTAGGGTTCTCGAAGTGCGCAGAAATCAATAGGCGAAATTGATCCCATGTTCAGTCAAGGGCGTCTGACAACCAGACCTCGTCACACCGTCATGGCGTTGGTGATCGAGCGTGCGATGTGGTCGGCGAGTCTCCCGATCTCCGAGCCGTCGGTGACTGTTAGCCATTCGATACGTGGGTCTCGGCGAAACCACGTGCGCTGTTTTTTTGCAAGGCGGCGCGTTGCCTGACTGACGGACTCGATTGCCGAGTCCACATTCATCTCGCCGTCAATCACCGCAATCGCTTCGGCGTAGCCGGTTGCTTTGCGCGCGGTTTCGCCGTCTCGTAGCCCGCCGTCCAGGAGTGTTTGAGTTTCTTCAAGAAGTCCGGTTTCGAACATTTGTCGAGCGCGCTTCGTAATCGCCTGCTCGAGTATCCCCATGTCGCGGCGGATACCAAACATGAAGAGGTTCTCGTAATGACTCGAGTGTCGAGGAAACACCGGCGTGTATGAGTCGCCGGTCAAACGCACAACTTCAAGAGCTCGGATCACGCGTCGCGGGTTAGCCACGTCGATCGTCGCTGCAGACACGGGATCTTTTTTTCGAAGCTCGATAATGAGCGGTCGAAGTCCATGCGTCTCGTAAATCTTTTCGAGGTCGGCTCGAATGACCGGGTCGGTACCTGGAAAGTTCAGCTCGTCCAACAGCCCAGACACGTACAGTCCCGAACCACCGACAACCATGGGAATTTTCCCGCGGTCTCGGATGGACTGAAGATCCGCCCGCGCGGCACGTTGATATTCGGCCACGGAGGCACGCTCCGTCACGTCAAGTACATCGAGCTGGTGATGGACAATTCCATGTCGTTCGCTCACAGGTACCTTGGCGGTTCCAATGTCCATGCCGCGGTAGAGCTGCATCGCGTCCGCCGAAATGATCTCAACAGATTTCGCTCCCCCGATACGTTCTGCGACCGCCAATGACAGCGCTGTCTTGCCCGACGCCGTCGGGCCAACAATCGCAATAATCGGAGTCACGTACCCACCCGAAGAGTTGGCACACCAAGTGAAACCGGAGCCTTCCCGTTCGCCTCATCGATGAGTTCTTGACGACGACGTTCCCCACGGTCCCACGCATCTCCGGCCCGCGTTCGACGGATCGTGAATTCTCCCCCGTCCAGTGCCGAGTCGGCGAGTAAATGGTATGGAGCGGCATGAGTGACGCGTGCCGTCACACAGTCTCCCGGGCGAGGCTGATCCGCTTCTGGAAGATCGTTCGGTAAGGCTACATGGACGAGACGGTTATCTTCCGCGCGTCCGGTGATTCTGGATGTAACTTCGTCCTTACGACCTTCACCTTCCGAGACGAGCACCTCGACGAGCGTGCCTTCAAGCTTCTTCGACTCCTCAAGGCCAATACGGTTTTGGAGCTCGACGAGGCGGTTGAGTCGCTCTTTCGCTACCTCCTCGGGCACCTGATCATCCATATCGGCTGCTGGTGTTCCAGGGCGAGGTGAATAAATAAACGTAAAGGCAGAGGTGAATCGAGATTGCTCCACGACGTCGAGGGTCTGTTGAAAATCTTCTTCCGTTTCGCCAGGGAAGCCGACGATGATGTCACTGGTAATCGCAGCGTGAGGAATCTTTTCGCGCACGCGCTCCAAAATCCCGAGGAATTTCTTCGAGCGATACGAACGGCGCATCGCACGCAGAATCTGATCTGAACCGGACTGAAGTGGCATATGGAGCGAGGGCATCACGTTCGGCGTCTCGGCCATCGCGTCTATGACATCATTGGTGAACGATGCTGGATGCGGGGACGTGAAACGAACACGCTCAAGCCCATCAATCTCGCCCGTAGCTCGAAGGAGTTTCGCGAATGCGCCTCGATCACCGAAACTGACGCCATACGAATTGACGTTTTGTCCAAGCAGCGTGACTTCAATTGCTCCTTCGGCCACCACCGCCTCGATCTCGGCGAGGATATCTCCCGGCCGCCGGTCACGCTCCTTGCCTCGCAGGTGCGGAACAATGCAGAACGTGCACGTGTTATTGCATCCGACCGAAATCGACACCCAGGCAGCAAATGCAGATTCTCGGCGCGTTGGCAACGTGGATGGGAATACCTTGAGGGACTCCTCGATCTCCATTGCAGCCTCGTTATTGTGCCGAGCGCGTTCAAGCAGCACCGGTAAAACGTCAAGATTATGAGTTCCGAGCACCACGTCTACCCACGGAGCCTTTTCTACAATTCCTCCGCGAAGTTGCTGAGCCAAACATCCGCCCACAGCAATCTGCATGTCAGGGCGTTCGCGCTTAACCGCAGCGAGCTGGCCGAGATTTCCGAACAGCTTAGTGGATGCGTTTTCGCGAACTGAGCACGTATTGATCACGAGGACGTCGGCACCTTCGTCCCCCACATCGGTGGCTCGCTCCGCTTTTGCGGGCACGGTGGACACGTGAACGTAGCCGGCTTCCTCGAGGAGGCCAGCGAGGCGTTCAGAATCGTGAACGTTCATTTGGCACCCGAGGGTGCGCACTGCATATGTCTTTGACTCAGTCATCTCGCACATTCTATTAGTATTGGGCGCCTAAGGCTCGCGCAGACCATGCGATATCGACCGCATTACACGGCTGATACGCGCCGTCGGTCTCCCAACTTGCATGGACAAGTTCGCTACTAGTTATTTCACCGGGTCACGGCTATTCAGTGCGATGTCCATCGCTTGGCGAATCTGGCTGGATGAAAATCCGCGACGTCCGAGAGCGCCATATAGACGCCTCTTCATCACCTCTGGTTCGAGG
>JBHWRK010000017.1:0-3811 GCA_043426715.1 Trueperella sp.
TCTTCCCGGCCTAGAAAAAATTGGGATTCAGCCAGGCCGAAACGGTATCGCCGTTGTTGTTCTGTATCTCGTTCCTCCTGCGGATCGGGAGAACGTCATGAACATCGCGCAGACAATTTCGGCTGTTATTGCGACGGACGAGTACGTTAAGGCGCGGCTCGACGTGGTGGAGATCAGACCGTTCTACGCCGGTGCGTGAAAGCGCGAGTTGTAGAGTCGGTACGATCCGGGACAGCGCACGGTTCGCTTTCTTCGCAGGAGACGTCCGAGCTGTGACGGTTAGAGCGCGCTTGGACGTTGTGCCGACTTTCGCTGAGGAAATAAGTCACGGCGAGTGAGACACGGCTCGCGATAGGCTTGAGGTGATCAAAGGAGATTGACATGGATATTGACATGGACAAGAGACAAATCGCAGAGATTATGAATTCGCATCCCTACAGGATTGCCAAGAGTGTGATGGCGGCAATTTTGATCGGCAGAGCAAATCGGTCGATTAAGGAAGGCCAAGTATTCGGTGGCCTAGCTCAGCTCGCAGTCGCTGGAGTCCTCGGCGGAACCGCAATCAAGGACAAGTGCCCGGCGAACATGTTCTTGGACCTTCCCATCGATAGTCAGCAGGCACGACTTAAGCTCAACTCGTAGGTCGAAGCATTAAGCTCACACAACCAACCGGCGTCGACGGACGCCGGTTTCGTGTGTAACATCACCGAAAACCTCTACCTATACACCTCGCCGAACCTAGAAAGCCCTCAGGTTGGCTGGTATAGTCTTTTACTGACCACCACCGGCAAACCTGCCGGGATGCAAGCGGAGTAATCCCACCTAGAGTTCCCGAAAAGGGGACCGGGTTAAAGAGTGAAGTCGGGTCGTTCCCGTACGCCCTCTGGACCTCCGTGTGCATATACGTCGAAGGATGAAGAGGAGCCATTATCAACGAGCCAAGAGTCAACGATCGAATTACTGTTTCCGAGGTGCGTCTAGTCGGACCTAGCGGTGAGCAGGTCGGGGTTGTACGCGTGAAGGATGCGCTGCGTCTTGCACAGGAAGCTAATCTCGATCTTGTTGAGGTGGCGTCCAATGCCAATCCGCCAGTAGCCAAGCTGATGGATTACGGCAAGTTCAAGTACGAGCAAGCTCAAAAGGCACGCGAAGCACGTCGCAACCAGGCGAATGCACAGCTGAAGGAGATTCGCATCTCCCTCAAGATCGAACAGCACGACTACGACACCAAGGTCAACGCCGCACGACGGTTCCTCGACCAGGGTGACAAGGTCAAGGTGCAGTTGCGCTTCCGTGGCCGCGAACAGCTTCGTCCCGAAATGGGCGTCCGTCTCATGGAACGTATTGCCAACGACACCGAAGAAAACTCCACCGTGGAGTCTGCACCGCGCGTCGATGGCCGCAACATGGTAATGGTTCTTGCCCCGATTCGTCGCAAGTCACACGCAAAGTCTGACCAGCGTCGCCGTCGTGAAGCCGAGCGCACCAAGCGCAAGGAAGAAGAAGCAAAGCGCGCGAAGAAGAATCAGGACCGCGTGGCCGATAAGGCAGACAACTAAGAATTTGCTCCAGTCTCGGAGCGCAATTGCCGCGCGAGCGGCTAGAAACAGAGGGACATTGCAATGGCAAAGATGAAGACCCACTCGGGTGCCAAAAAGCGCTTCCGCGTCACGGGAAGCGGAAAGCTCATGCGTCAGCAGGCAGGCAAGCGCCACCTGCTCGAGCACAAGTCATCACGTCGTAAGCGCCGCCTGTCGTCGGATCAGCCCGTTGCTAAGGCAGACGTTAAGAACGCCAAGCGTATGCTCGGCCTGTAAGTAGTAGGAGATTTAGACTATGGCACGCGTTAAGAACGCCGTTAATTCGCGCAAGAAGCGCAACACCACTCTCGAGCGTGCAAAGGGCTACCGTGGCCAGCGCTCGCGCCTGTACCGCAAGGCCAAGGAACAGGTCACGCACTCGTTCGTATACAACTACCGTGACCGCAAGGTCCGCAAGAACGAGTTCCGCAAGCTCTGGATTCAACGCATCAACGCCGCCGCTCGTGAGAACGGCATGGTCTACTCGCGCTTTATGCAGGGTTTGAAGCTCGCGGGCGTTGAGGTTGATCGCCGTATGCTCGCCGAGCTCGCCGTTAACGACCCGGAGGCATTCGCAGCTCTCGTTGAGACCGCGAAGAACGCCCTTCCTGAAGACGTCAACGCGCCGGTTGCTTAACTAGCGATCAAATAGTTGAGGCGGAGGATTCCCGTGTTGGGAGTCCTCCGCTTTGCTATGCCTGCGTCGTGGGGCGCGCTGGTACGATAAAGAAATCCATTGGTCGCCGAAGTTCAGGGTGAAAGGGAGTCGAGTGGTTGAGATTATTGATCCACAGATCAAGCAGACCAAGATTGACGGGTTGCTCGTGATCACTCCCAAGCAGGTGACCGATGAACGCGGCACGATCCGTGAACTCGTTCGTAGGTCATTTCTCGAGGAGAATGGGATCGTCTCCGAATTTGCGCAGACCAATAACACGCTGACCCACAAGGGTGGACTACGCGGTCTGCACGCTGAAGCGATGACGAAGCTTGTGACCGTCGTGTCGGGCCGGGCCTTCGGTGCGTATGTGGACATTCGCGATGGCTCGCCTTCGTACGGCGAAGTCGTGACGGTGGACATCGTGCCGGGAGTCATGGTGCTCGTGCCACAAGGAGTAGGAAACGGGTTCCAGGCGGTCGACGACAACACCGAATACCTGTACTTTTTCGACCAGGAATGGACGCCGGGCATGCCCGGGAAGTCACTTGCGCCACTGGATCCTGATCTTGGAATTGACTGGCCGATCCCTGTGGACATTGAGGATCGCGCAATGATTTCCGAAAAGGACCTCGACGCGCCGCGCCTGAAGGACCTCTAGGAGGTCGCTTGCCACGCAAATATGTCACTGAACGCACGGGTCAGATCTCCAAGGTGATCGGTCTACAGCAACGCCGAAACCGAGAGCGATTCGGCCAAGCCCTTATCGAGGGTCCTCAAGCAGTGCGAGAACTCCTCACCTTCTCGCCGCACCTGATACGCGACATCTACGTGACGGAGGAAGGTTTGGCACAGCACCCAGATATCGACGTTCTCGTCAACCGCCTCGATCCCTACACGCACGTCGTTGATGCGCATATTTTTGCGATGATGAGTTCGGATGCTCAGGGGTGGCTCGCCGTCGTCAATATACCTTCGGAGCCAACACTCGACCAGTTTTTCGCCACGAAACCTCAGCTCGTCGTCTGCTTGGTTGAGTCTTCGGACCCAGGCAATCTTGGCACTATTATCCGGACCGCAGATGCCGCCGGCGCTGACGGAATACTGCTCGGGAGGGGGAGCGTCGAGCTGTTCAATCCTAAGGTTGTCCGGTCCTCTGTAGGCTCCGTCTTTCATTCACCAATTCTGACCGGAGTGGATATCGATCTGGCCGTAGATGCGGCCCACCGAAGAGGACTACAGATTCTCGTCGCGGACGGCAGTGGCAGTGTCGACCTGCTCAGTGCAGCGATTTTACACGGAGCGGATAGATCGGGGCCGAAAGCCCTAGATTTGAGTGAGCCGACGATGTGGCTCATTGGAAACGAGGCCCACGGATTTACAGACAATCAGCTCAAATTGGCGGATTACGCTGTTCGAATCCCGATGTGGGGACCTGCGGAGTCGTTAAATGCCGCGATCGCGGCAAGTTTGTGCATCTATGCCAGCGCGTCGGCGCAACGAGCAGGAGATGGACGAAGCTCCGAATAGCCCTGGCAGGAGAGGGACGTTGGTCCCACTGCGACCTGACAAC